>NZ_VFWS01000075.1:0-24155 GCF_006443065.1 Mesorhizobium sp. B1-1-5
GCCGCGCTGTGACTGGAATGCGTCCTTCGAAGCCAGCGCGAGGCGCCCCCCTCTGTCCTGCCGGACATCTCCCCCTCAAGGGGGGAGATTGGCAGCTTCGCCCCCAGCGCTCTTCCTGCAAGGTTGGCGATTGGCGAAAGCCAACGCGACGGCCGATCTCCCCCCTAGAGGGGGAGATGTCCGGCAGGACAGAGGGGGGCGCCTCGCGCTGGCTTCGAAGGACGCATTCCAGTCACAGCGCGGCCCCTTTCCAATCCCCTCAAAACGCCGTCCTCGATCGCAGCGCCGCGGCCAGCGTGCCTTCGTCCAGGTAATCGAGCTCGCCGCCGACCGGCACGCCATGCGCGAGCCGCGTCACCTTCACATCGAAGCCCGATAACTGATCGGTCAAATAATGCGCC
The DNA here is from genome assembly GCF_006443065.1 of Mesorhizobium sp. B1-1-5. Classification (NCBI taxonomy): domain Bacteria; kingdom Pseudomonadati; phylum Pseudomonadota; class Alphaproteobacteria; order Hyphomicrobiales; family Phyllobacteriaceae; genus Mesorhizobium; species Mesorhizobium sp. B1-1-5. Next base: position 402 of record NZ_VFWS01000075.1, read on the forward strand.
GTCGTCTGCCCCTCGACCGTGGCATTGACGGCGAGGATGACTTCCTTCACCTCGCCGCCGGCAACGCGGTCGACCAGCGAGCGGATGTTGAGCTGATCCGGACCGATACCGTCGAGCGGCGACAGCGTGCCGCCGAGCACGTGGTAGCGCACGTTCATCGCCGCCGCGCGCTCCAGCGCCCAGAGGTCCGAGACGTCTTCGACGACGATCAGCGTGCCGGCGTCGCGGCGTGGGTCGGTGCAGATCATGCAAGGATCGGCAGTATCGACATTGCCGCAGGTCGAGCAGATGCGCACCTTCTCGACCGCTTCGCTCATGGCGGCAGCCAAGGGCTCGAGCAGCTGTTCCTTCTTCTTGATGAGATGAAGCGCTGCGCGCCTGGCCGAGCGCGGCCCTAGCCCCGGCACCTTGGCCAGGAGCTGGATCAGGCGTTCGATTTCCGGACCGGCGATTCTCTTCGACATCGCCCTGATCTAGAGCAATTCCAGGAAAAGTGCGAAGCGGTTTTCCGTCCGGAATTGCGTGCAAGCGAAAAGATGGATCAGTTCGCCGCTTCTTGAAACGGTGGATTGATCCAGGATTTTTCAGAGCGGTTTGGAACAGCCAGCAAGGGCACGATGCCCGCCATGCTGCCATGGCGGGCCTCGTATTGGATGAAATCGGGCTCAGTTGGCTTCGAGCGGCCGATCCTGGCTGGCGATCATCGCGCCGATGGCGTCGGTATTCTCGGGCGTCGACTGGAAGCCCATCGACGCTTCCTGCGGCGCGCTGGGCACCGAAGAGACGTAGCGGCCCTTGAGCGTGCCGCCGAAACGCGAGGCGTCCGGCTCGGCCATCGGCTCCTGCATCGCCACGACCGTCGGCTTCTGCGCCAGACGGCCGGACTTGGCAGAAGGTGCAACGGAAGCCGTCACATAGGTCTGTTCGGCGGAAGCGTCTTCGGTCCGCGCGGCCGCAGCCAAGGCGGCCTGCTTCGCCGGGTCCGGACGGACGATCGTCCTGACGATCGGCTCGGCGGAAGCCACGAGCACCGGAGCGGCGGCCGCGGGCTGCTGCCGGCCAGACTTCTGCTGGTCGCCCACGTTCATGGCGACCATCGGCTCGTCCGGCAGCGGCTGCCAGTTGCGGCCGCGCTTCTCATAGAAGGCGTTGCCGCCGGCAACCATGGTGTAATGCATGTTCTTGTAGGGGAAACGCAGGCCGGCGGTGTGGAAATACATCGTGTTCTTGAGCTTGGCCTTGCGTTCGCCTCTCAGCACCGCCTCGGCCGCCTCCTCGACATCCGGCAGGGCCTTCGAGTTCATCGGCCGAGTCATGACGCCCGGAGCAAACTGGCCCGGCTCGCCGACAACCTGACAGATGGTGTTGCCGTGCTGGCCCGAGCGAAGCCGGTTCATGACGACCGTGCCGACCGCGATCATGCCGTCGCGGCTCGACCTATTGGACTCGAAGAACATTGCCCTTTGCAAGCATTCCTTGTCCTTCAGTGAGTGGCCGGAGGAACGCGTGAGGAAGCTCGGCGTAAGGGCATCGGTCAGACCCGACACCGACATGCCATGGGAGGAAGTGGTCTGGCTGCAACCGGCCAGGAGCAAGGGGGAAGTGACGATGCCGATAAGCAGCAGCGGCGTCTTCCATCGCGTCGCGATCACCAAAAAAGCCTCATGTCCAGATGCCAGCCCGCCCCGAGATGTGGCAAGAATGAGACTCTTTCAGGCAAAAAGATGGCTAGAGGGTTAGCAACTTCTGGACTTGGGTAAAACTTTATGAATGCCGCGAAATGTGCCCGTGAGCATTGCCGGCAAAATAGTTAATATTGCAGCCAGGACTCAATTTCCATTCATAATCAATTAACTGGCGGACACCGCCTCAGAACGGCAATTTCATTCCGGGCGGAATCGGCAGACCCGCCGTCAACGCCTTGGTCTTCTCCTGCATGATCTGCTCGACCTTATTTTTGGCGTCATTGTGGGCGGCCAGAATGAGGTCCTCCAGGATCTCTGCTTCGTCCGCCTTGATCAAAGACGGATCGATCTTCAGCGTCTTCATTTCGAACTTGCCGGTCAGAGTGATGCTGACCAGACCGCCGCCGGCCTGGCCGGTGGCTTCAAGCGTGGCGATCTCGTCCTGCATGGCCTGGAACTTGGCCTGCATTTCCTTCGCCTTGCCCATCAGGCCGAGAAGATCTTTCATCGGTTGGTCCTCTAAAAATGTTTCAGGTCTCGTCGTCATCGGCCGCCGGCTCGACCGGCAGGTCGGCCTCGGCCTCTTCCACGTCCGGCACGTCCGGGATGCGCACGTCAATGATCTTGGCGCCAGGAAAACGGGCGAGAATGGCCGCGACGGTGGGATCGCTCTTGGCGTCGGAGAAGGCGTTCTCGCGCTTCGTCGTCTCCATCTCGGCCAATGTCTGGCCGCCCTCCTCCTTCGACAGCGACACAAGCCAGTTGCGGCCGGTCCAGGCGCGCAGCTTGGCGGTGAGGTCGTTGAGCAGCATCTTGGGCGCGTCGTCGGTCAAGGTGACGTCGAGCCGGCCGGGCTCGATGCGAACCGGCCGCACGCAGCGTTTGAGCAGCACCTTGAAGGCCATGTCGCGATTGGCGTCGGCCAGCGCAACGATGTCGGCCAGTGTCTTCACCGGAACGACAGGCGCCTCGGCGACCGGCTCCGGCGCAGGAACGAAGGTCTCCGGCACAGGCTGCGCCTCGACCAGCCGCATCGTCTGCGCGCCGCCGGGGGAAGCTGGCATCCGCGCCTGCGCCACGGCGCTTGCGCCGCCGCCATTGCCGGGCCCCGCGGGTGCTCCGTTGACGCGCGGCGCGGCATTCGACTGCGGGGCCGCGCCTTCCAGCGATTTCAGCGCCTCGTCCAGCGTCGGCAGGTCGGCGGCATGCGCCAGGCGGATCAACACCATCTCGCCGGCGCTGACCGGGCGGTTGGAGGACTGCACCTCGGGAATACCCTTGAGCAGCATCTGCCAGGTCCGCGACAGCACGCGCACCGAAAGCGTGCCGGCGAATTCGGCGCCGCGCCGGCGCTCGTCCTCGGAAAGCGAAGCATCGTCGGCTGCCGCCGGCACGAAGCGCAGCCGGGTGACGAGGTGGTTGAACTCGGCAAGATCGGTAAGCACGGCGGCCGGATCGGCGCCGGTGTCGTATTGCGCGCGGAATTCGGCCAAGGCCGCCGCGACATCGCCCTTCATGACGTGCTCGAACAGATCGATGATGCGGGCGCGGTCGGCAAGGCCGAGCATGGCTCGCACCGCCTCGGCGCTGACCGTGCCGCTGCCATGGGCGATCGCCTGGTCGAGGATGGAGAGCGAATCGCGCGCCGAGCCTTCGGCGGCCCGCGCGATCATTGCCAGGGCCTCGTCGTCGACGGTAATGCCTTCCTTGGCCGCGATCGAGGACAGATGCCCGACAAGCGCGCCGGCATCGATGCGACGGAGATCGAAGCGCTGGCAACGCGACAGGACCGTGATCGGAACCTTGCGTATCTCGGTGGTGGCGAAGATGAATTTGACGTGCGGCGGCGGCTCTTCCAGCGTCTTCAGCAGGCCGTTGAAGGCCTGGGTGGAGAGCATGTGCACTTCGTCGATGATGTAGACCTTGTAGCGCGCCGAGACCGGTGCGTAGCGCACCCGGTCGATGATGTCCCTGATGTCGTCGATGCCGGTATGGGAGGCGGCGTCCATCTCGATGACGTCGACATGGCGGCCTTCCATGATCGCCTGGCAATGCTCGCCGAGGATCGAAAGGTCGACGGAGGGCTGGTCGACGGTCGCGGTTTTGTAGTTCAGGGCCCGCGCCAGGATGCGCGCGGTCGTCGTCTTGCCGACACCGCGCACGCCGGTCAGCATCCAGGCCTGGGCGATGCGGCCGGTGGCAAAGGCGTTGGTCAGCGTGCGAACCATCGGCTCCTGGCCGATCAGCTCGGAGAAATTCGAAGGGCGATATTTGCGCGCCAGGACGCGATAAGCAGCGGCCTTGCCAGTCTCCAGGCTTTGTGGCCCCAAATTTCCGGCTTCGCTCATTCGCCGTCAAAAGCTCCCAGGACCGCGACGGAAGGCGGCCGATTCCTGCGCATAGTCTCACCCGCACGGCTTGGCGCCGTCAATGTCGCGGGAGAAAGGCGAAGAGGTGGGAGGCTGGAACAATGACCCGTTCCGGGCTCGTTAGGGCTGCTTCCTTCCGGACCTGACCCGGTTGGCGAGTGGATCGTCCACCACCAACCTCCCGCGCTCCATATCGGCAATTCGGCAGCGAAATGCAAGGGCCGAGCCGGAACCCGCAACCGCATCGAAGGCGGAAAGTCCTTCAAATCGATAATGGGGGTCAATGAATCCCTTGCAGCCACCCTGCCGCCGCTCTAGCGTTCCTGGTTTGGAAAATGCTTACAACAAAGCGAAGGAAACGCTCATGCTGCCGGGCCTCGAGGCCGGATTCACGCTGGACGCCCGGCTGGAGGCGGACAGCGAGCAGCTTATGTGGCTTGGCGTTTGCGAACTCAGGCTGATGAACGACCGCCGCTGGCCATGGCTGGTTCTGGTGCCGCAGCGGCCGGGCGTGGAGGAAATTCACGACCTTACGCCGCTCGACCAGGCGATGCTAACCTTCGAGACCAACATGGTGGCGCAGGCGCTGAAGCGGGTGACCGGATGCACCAAGATCAACACCGGCGCGCTCGGCAATATCGTGCGTCAGCTGCATGTCCACGTCGTCGCCCGCTCGGAGGGCGATCCCGGCTGGCCGGGGCCGGTCTGGGGCTATGGCATACGCGAGCCTTACCAGCGCTCCGACATCAGGCGGTTTGCCGAAACGATCAAGGCGGCGCTATAAGCTGACCAGTGTCCATTCCGCACATCGAGCCCACCTGAGTCTCCATGAGCTTTCGCCTGTTCGACGCGCCCTTGCGCGAGCCCAGCCAATTCGTCGGTTTCGCCGGCAACCGGATCGATCGGCAGTCCGAGAACCGCGCCGATGATGCGGTCGAAAAAGCCCTGGCCGACCAGGCCGCGCGACTGATGTTGATGCATGCCGGCCGGCTCTATCTCAAGCTCGAGGATGGCACGTTCGACCCCTGGTTCAGGACGGATGAGAGTGGAGCTTTCGAAGCCGCACTCGATCGCGGCGTGCTGCTCGGCTTCTCCGACAGCGGGCCGGTGCTGGCCGTGCCCGCCGGCATCGAGCCGGAAAAGCTGCCCGAGACGATCAAGGCGATCGACTATCGTTCCGTCTATATGCAAGGGCTGGTCGACGAGGCGGCGGCCGGCGCGCTGGCGCAAGGCGCGGCGCTGCTTGCCTGGCACGTAAGCCATGCCTTCTGCTCGAAATGCGGCAGCCGCTCGGAGATGCGCGCCGGCGGCTACCGGCGCCATTGCCCTGCCTGCGGCACCGACCATTTCCCGCGCACCGACCCGGTGGCAATCATGCTGACGGCGACGCGCGAAAAATGCATCCTGGGGCGAGGCAAGCATTTCGCGCCCGGCATGTATTCGGCACTTGCCGGCTTCATCGAGCCGGGCGAGACAATCGAGGCGGCGGTACGGCGCGAGACCCTCGAAGAGGCCGGCATCCGGCTCGGCCGCGTCGTCTACCATGCCAGCCAACCTTGGCCGTTCCCTTATTCGCTGATGATCGGCTGCTTCGGCGAGCCGCTCAACGAGGATATCCAGGCCGACCTCAACGAGCTTGAGGATTGCCGCTGGTTCTTCCGCGACGAGGTGCGCACCATGCTGGACAGGCAGCATGCCGACGGCCTGATTACACCGCCGAAAGGGGCAATCGCCCATCACCTCATCCGCGCCTGGGTCGACAGCGAATAGGAGACGAGACATGATCCGCCATACCGTCGTGTTCACGCTGAAACATCCGCCGCAATCGCTGGAGACAAAGCGCTTCCTGCACGATGCGAAGAAGATCCTGACCGGGATCAAGGGCGTCTCGCATTTCGAGCAGTTGCGGCAGGTGAGCCCGAAGAACGACTACCAGTTCGGCTTCTCGATGGAATTCGCCGACCAGGCGGCCTACACGCGCTACAACGAGCATCCCGACCATGTCGCGTTCGTGCGCGACCGCTGGGTGCCCGAGGTCGAGAAGTTCATGGAGATCGACTACGTGCCGTTGAGTGCGGTAATCTAAGCGCAGCCGTGGTAAACAAGGTGAGCCGCCTGGCGCACTCCTAGCACGGGACACAACCAATCACGCACTTGCGATGGGTTTGCCATCCGTTCGTCCACCTTGCAATTTCTGCTCAAACGCATTAGATGTGGTTACGTAACCACATTTGGTGAAATTGATATGATCACCACGCTTTCGGGTCGCGAACTCAATCAGGATCTTGGCCGCGCAAAACGCGCTGCCAAGAACGGTCCGGTGATCATCACCGACAGAGGGCGGCCAGTGCATGTCCTCATGTCGTTCGATGAATATAAACGGCTCACCGGCAAAACGCGGTCGCTCGGTGACATGCTGGCTGCCCCGAGGGCAGGTGACTTTGACCTGCCGCTGCCGCCTCGCACGGAACGCGCCCAGCCGGTAGACCTTTCCTAATGCTGTTGCTCGATACCAATGTCGTATCCGAATTGCGAAAAGTATCGAGCGGAAGGGCGCATCCCAATGTCGTGCTCTGGAACGAAACCGTCGATCCTGCCGAAACCTTCATTTCGGCCGTGGTTCTGCACGAGCTGGAGATTGGCGTAAGACTGGTGGAACGCCATGATGCCGTTGCTGGCAAAGCATTGCGCAATTGGTTGGAAAATGCGGTTCTCACAACATTCTCCGGTCGAATCCTGCCGCTGGACGAGGCAGCCGCCGTTCAGGCGGCACAATGGCATGTGCCCAATCCCAAACCGATCAATGACGCCTATATCGCGGCCACGGCCTTCACCCAGCGGATGACGCTGGTGACGCGCAACATTGGCGATTTCGAGGGAATGGGAGTAACGCTGGTAAATCCATGGGACGACCAAGCGTAGGCCTCAACTCATCGTTTCGTGCATGTCTTTGCCCCGACAGGGGGACACGCCTTAATCCGCTACCTTCCACTGCTCGCGCGAGGCGCTGGCCGGATAGACGCCGAGGATGCGCATCTCGCGCGAGAAGAAGCGCAGCTCGTCGAGCGCCAGCTTGACCAGCGGGTCGTCCGGATGGCCCTCGATGTCGGCGTAGAACAGCGTCGCGGTGAAGGCTCCTAGCTGGTAGCTCTCGAGCTTGGTCATGTTGATGCCGTTGGTGGCGAAGCCGCCCATGGCCTTATAGAGCGCGGCCGGCACGTTGCGGACACGGAAGATGAAGGTCGTCATCATCTTGGCGTCCGGCGCGGGGCGCTCCACCCATTGCTTGTTCTTGGTCAGCACGACGAAGCGGGTGACGTTGGAATCGGTGTCCTCGACATTCTTCTCAATGATGTCGAGCCCATAGAGCTCGGCCGCTAGAGCCGGCGCCAGCGAGGCCATGGTGCGGTCCTTCACCTCCGATACCATCTTGGCCGAACCCGCCGTGTCGCCCGCGATCACCGGCTTCCAGCCGTTCTTGCGGATATATTTGCGGCACTGGCCGAGCGCGTGGATATGGCTGTGGACGGTCTTGATCTCGTCGCGCTTCACGCCCGGCAGCACCATCAGCTGGAAGTGGATCGGCAGGAAATATTCGCCGACGATGTGCAGCTTCGATTCCGGCAAGAGGTGGTGGATGTCGGCGACGCGTCCGGCGATCGTGTTCTCGATCGGAATCATGGCGAGCTCGGCCTTGCCGGTCTCGACCGCGTTGAAGGCATCCTCGAAGGTCGGGCACGGCAACGGCTCCATCGACGGGAACATGTTGCGGCAGGCCGTGTCGGAATTGGCGCCGGGCTCGCCCTGAAAGGAAATTCTGTTGGTCTTGTCAGCCATGCCGATATCTCAATTTGAAAGGATCTGTCTTGCCCGCTCAAGATCATGCGGCGTATCGACGCCGAGCGGCACGGAATGGACGATCTCGGCGTCGATGCGCATGCCGGCTTCCAGCGCGCGCAGCTGCTCCAGCCGCTCGCGACGCTCCAGCGGCGAGGGCTTCAACGCGACGAAGCGTTCCAGCGCGGCGCGGCGATACGCGTAGAGGCCGATGTGATGGTAGAGCGGCCCCTCGCCCCAGGGCGCGGTGGCTCGGGTGAAATAGAGGGCTCGCAACCGTGTCGCCGACAGCGGCGAGCCGACGATCTTGACCACGTTCTGGTTGGTCTTTTCCTCGTCGCGCACGATCTCGACGCCGAGCGTGGCGATATCGACCGATTTGTCCTCAAACGGCCGCAGCGACGCGCCGATGATCTCGGGGTCGATGGTCGGCAGGTCGCCCTGAACGTTGACGATCGTTTCCACCTGCTTTTCGGGGTCGATGGCCGCTAGCGCCTCGAAGATGCGGTCGGAGCCCGATTCGTGATCCGTGCGGGTCATGACAGCCTCGAAACCATGCGCCCGGACGGCCTGCGCGACCGCTTCCGTGTCGGTCGCCACCACCACGCGGCCAAGCCCGGCCTCGGCCCCGCGCCGGGCGACATGGACGATCATCGGCACGCCCGCAATATCGGCCAGCGGCTTGCCCGGCAGGCGCGTCGAGGCCATGCGGGCGGGGATCAGGATCAAGGTCGACATCGGATTTCAGGGCGGCCGAAAAAAGCGGATGGAAAGTGGCAAAAGGTCTCACTGGAAGCGCCCTTATAGGTGTTGCAACGCCAGAGCAAAAGACCTAGTTTCCGCGCGGTTTGACTGGCCTTTCAGGGCAGTTCGCGATACCGACGGACGGAGTGGACGGGACGGTCCGCCGGAAAAGGGAGCAAGGGGCGCATGGATTCCAACGAAGTCAACAAGCTGCTCGGCGGATTTCTTGGAACCTGCTTCATCGTCTTTTCCATAGGCCTCGTCTCGGACGGACTGTTCGCCTCGCCGACGCCCGAAAAGCCCGGCTTCGCCATCGAAGCGCAGGAACCGACCGAAGGCGGTCCGGCTGCTCCCGCGGCGGAAGCCAAGCCGATCGCCGACCTGCTCGCCACCGCCAATGCAGAGGCGGGCGCCGCGATCTTCAAGAAATGCCAGGCCTGCCATTCCGGCGAGAAGGGCGGCCCGAACAAGGTCGGTCCGGATCTTTGGGACATCGTCGACCGTCCCGTCGCCGAGCATGAGGGCTTCGCCTATTCGGCCGGCATGAAGGATTTCTCCAAGGGCGGCCAGGAGCACTGGACGTACGACAATCTCAACCACTTCATCACGTCGCCGAAGAAGTTCGTGAAGGGCACGGCGATGGGCTTCGCCGGCCTGCCGAAGGATGAAGACCGCGCCAATGTGATCGCCTATCTGCGCACGCTGTCGGACAATCCGAAGCCGCTGCCGCAGCCGGGCGCTTCGGCGGAAGCCAAGCCGGCGGAAGGCGCCGCACCCGCGAAGCCGGCGGAAGGTGCCGCACCCGCGAAGCCCGCGGAAGGTGCTGCGCCGGCCAAGCCGGCCGAGGGAACCGCTCCGGCCAAGCCCGCCGCGCCCGCTCAATAAACAATTTGTCATAGAGACTTCCTTGGAAAAGCCGGGTTCGTCCCGGCTTTTCTGTTAGGAAAGCTGCATGGACCGCGACAAAGGCGGCACTTGCGGTTTCCACCCGCGTCAAATGATCTAGATTGCGGATGGGCAGAGCAATTCCAGGACAGCGCGGGAACCGGATTTTCCGTGCGGAATTGCGTCGAAACAAAGCGATAGAGCGGTTGTCGTTTCCGGGAAACGATGAACCGCTCTGGAGTTCGCGACGAGGAGAACGCATGAAGGTTGGCCGTTTCCGCACGCTTTTCGCATCGGCGCTCGCTTTCGCCTTCGCCGCCAGCCTCCAGGCCAGCTTCGCCGATGAATGGCACACGACCTCCTCGCTGGTCGGACCTTCAAAATACGGCGACAATTTCCAGCGCTACGACTACGTCAATCCGGACGCACCAAAGGGCGGAACCTACAACTCCGTGGTTACCGGCACCTTCGACAGCTTCAATCCCTACATCGTGCAAGGATCGCCGGCCTCCGGCTTCGCGCAGTTCGGCGGCGGCCTGCTTTACGACACGCTGATGGAGCAGGCTACCGACGAGGGCGACACTTACCACGCGCTGATCGCGGAGGCCTATAAATACCCGTCGGACTATTCGTCGGTCACTTACCGGCTCAACCCTCACGCGAAATGGCATGACGGCCAGCCTATCACCGTCGACGACGTGGTCTGGTCGTTCCAGGTGCTCAAGACAAACAGCCCTATGTACAACCGCTATTTTGAGAACGTGACCGAGGCGGTCGCGGTCTCGAACCGTGAGGTTGAGTTCCATTTCAACCAGAAGGGCAACCGCGAATTGCCCAAGATCATCGGCGACCTCGTCGTGCTGCCGAAGCACTGGTGGGAAGGCACCGATGCCAGCGGCAAGAAGCGCGACATCACCAGACCGACGCTGGAGCCGCCGCTGGGCTCTGCCGCCTACAAGATCGCCAGCTTCAAGCCGGGAACCGAGATCGTCTGGCAGCGCGTGCCCGATTATTGGGGCGCCAAGTTGCCTGTGAAGATGGGCCGCGAGAATTTCGATACCCAACGCTTCACCTATATCCTCGACGACAACGCCTCCTGGCAGGCCTTCACCAAGGGCGGGCTCGACGACATCAAGCCGGAAAACAGCTCGCGGCGCTGGGCGACGGCCTACAACTTCCCGGCGGTCAGCGCCGGCGACGTGGTCAAGAAGGAATTCAAGACGACGTCACCCGAGCCGATGCAGGCTTTCGTGCTCAACCAACGACGGCCGCTGTTCCAGGACCGGCTGGTGCGTGCCGCGCTGACCTATCCCTTCGACTTCGAAACGATGAACCGCACGCTGTTCTACAATTCGAACACGCGCACCCATAGCTATTTCCAGGGCACGGAGTTGGCGTCGAGTGGACTGCCGCAGGGCAAGGAGCTGGAAATCCTCGAAAAATACCGCGACAAGCTCCCGCCCGAGTTGTTCACGCAAGAGTTCAAGCTGCCGGTCTACGATTCGCCGCAGGCGGAACGGAAATACCTGAAGCAGGCGGTCGACCTGTTCGCCCAAGCTGGCTGGGTGATCAAGGGCGGCAAAATGGTGAACGCCAAGACCGGCGCGCCCGTCAAATTCGAGATCCTCGGCTGGAACGACACCGACCAGGTCATCGCTAGCCCCTGGATAGCCAATCTGCGCAAGATCGGCGTCGATGCGACGCTGCGGATCATCGACCAGACGCAGTACATCAACCGCGTCAACAATTTCGATTACGACGTCGTCACCAGCATACTCCAGCAATCCGGATCGCCTGGGAACGAGCAGCGCGACTTCTGGAGCTCGAAGGCGGCGGATACGCCGGGATCGCGCAACTATGCCGGCATCAAGAACCCGGTCGTCGACGCGCTGGTTGACCGCATCATCTTCGCAACCGACCGCGATGATCTCGTCGCTAGTACCCACGCGCTCGATCGGGTGCTGCTGTGGAACTACTATACCGTGCCGCAATACTACCGCGCGGTGGTTTGGCTCGCCTACTGGAACAAATTCGGCATGCCGGATAAGCAGCCCAGCTACCGGGGCGCCGATATCGATTCCTGGTGGATCGATCCTGCGAGGGAAAAGGCGCTGGCCGCCAAGTACAAAGGCGTCAATTGATGCGGTGGCGGCTTCTGCTTCCTCGCCGCGACTTCCTGGCGCTCGGCGCCGCAGCCACGGCCGCCGCGTTGCTGCCCGGCCGAGCCTTTGCCGATACCCCGACCGGCGACAAGCTGCATGGCTTGTCGGCCTTCGGCGACCTCAAATACAAGCCCGACTTCACGCATTTCGACTATGTCAATGTCGATGCGCCGCAAGGCGGCACCTTCAACTTCTCGCCGCCCAACTGGGGCGCCAACCAGAGCCCGCAGACCTTCAACACACTGAATTCGTTCGTCCCCAAGGGCGATTCCCCGCAGCGCATGGAAATGTGCTTCGATTCCTTGATGGTGCGGGCGCTCGACGAGCCGGACACGGTCTATGGACTGATCGCCGACGGTGTCACGATTTCCGACGACCGCAACACCTTCACCTTCTCGCTGCGCCCGCAGGCGCGCTTCCATGACGGCACGCCGCTCACCGCCGACGATGTTGCCTTCACCTTCAAGCTCCTGAAAGATAAAGGGCATCCGGATTACGCGTTGTCACTGACGCATCTGGAAGATGCCGTGGCGAGGGACGCTCACACCGTCGAGCTCAAATTCTCCGGCAAGCAATCGGCCCGCACCATCCTCAACGTCGTCGGGTTCCCTATCCTTTCGAAGGCATTCTTTACGGCCAACCCGTTCGATTCCTCGCAGCTCAATCCGCCGCTCGGCTCAAGCGCCTACAAGGTCGGGCGCTGGTCGGCGGGCGCTTGGATCGAATATGAGCGGGTGGCCGACTATTGGGGCAACGACCTGCCCGTCAACCGCGGCCTGAACAATTTCGGGCGCATCCGCATCGAATTCTACCAGGATCGCACGGCCGGGTTCGAGGCCTTCAAGAAGGGCGAGATCCTCTACCGCGAGGAATTCACGTCGCGCGTCTGGGCGACGGCCTACGATTTTCCGGCCTTCACCGCCGGCAAGGTGATCAAGCATGAGTTCCCGGCTGAAACCACGCCTTCCATGCAGGCCACCGCGGTCAACCAGCGGCGTGAGCAGTTCAAGGATCCACGCGTGCGGCAAGCGATCGCGCTCTGCTTCGATTTCGAATGGACACGGCGCAACTTCTTTTATGGTTCCTATGAGCGCTCGCAATCCTGCTTCGAGAAATCCGACTTCCGCGCCTCGGGCATGCCGACGCCGCAGGAGCTGGCGCTGCTCGAGCCGCTGCGTGACCAGCTGCCGGCGGAGACATTCGGCGAAGCGGTGACGCAGCCGCCGTCCGACGGTTCAGGGCGGGACCGCAAGCAACTGAGCGCGGCACTGAAATTGCTCGCTCAGGCCGGCTGGAAACGCTCCGGTGACTTCGTGGTCAACGACAAGGGCGGGCGGCTAGCCGCCGAATTCCTGGTCGACGACGAGACCTTCGTGCAGGTCTATTCGCCCTGGGTCGCCAACATGAAGGCCATCGGCATCGATGCCTCGATCCGCCTGGCGGATTCGGCGCAGTACCAGCTCAGGCAATCGACATTCGATTTCGACCTGCTCTCGGCCGCCTTCAATTTCAGCGCCACGCCGACCCGCGACGATCTGGAAATTTTCTTCCACTCGCGCAGCGCCGCCGTATCGGGCTCGCGCAACCTGTCGGGCGTTGCAAGCCCCGCAGTCGATGCGCTGATCGATGCCGTCGGCGCCGCCAAGGATCGTGAAAGCCTGACCACCTCCATGCGCGCGTTGGACCGGGCCTTGCGCGCGCGGCGCGATTGGATTCCAAGTTGGTATCTGGCGAATCACCGAAGCGCCTATTGGGACATGTTCGGCTTCCCCGAACAGAAACCCGATTTCGGCTTTCCGGTCGAGGCGCTGTGGTGGTTCGACAAGGGCAAGGCGGCAAAGATTGGCAAAGCCTGACATCACTGTTCGCGCGGGGCCCGTCGCCTGATGGGCGCCTATATCCTGCGCCGCATTCTTCTGATGATCCCGACGCTGTTCGGCATCATGGCGATCTCCTTCGCGGTCATCCAGTTCGCGCCGGGCGGGCCGGTCGAGCAGGTGATCGCCCGGCTGACCAACCAGGGCGGCAACGACCGGCTCGGCAGCGGTGGCGGCGACGCCGGCGGCGGCAATTTCGACGTGGCCGGCGATGTCGGCTCGAAATATCGCGGCGCGCAGGGGCTCGATCCCGAATTCATCAAGAAGCTGGAAAAGCAGTTCGGCTTCGACAAGCCGCCGCTCGAGCGCTTCGGCATGATGCTGTGGAACTATATCCGCTTCGATTTCGGCGACAGCTATTTCCGCGATATCTCGGTGCTGAACCTGATCCTGGAGAAGATGCCCGTCTCCATCTCCATCGGCCTGTGGATCACGCTTTTATCCTACCTGATCTCGATCCCGCTCGGCATCCGCAAGGCGGTGAAGGACGGCTCGACCTTCGACGTGTGGACGAGCGGCGTCGTCATCGTCGGCTATGCCATTCCCGGCTTCCTGTTCGGCATCATGCTCATGGTGCTGTTCGCAGGCGGTTCGTTCTGGGACTGGTTTCCGCTGCGCGGCATCGTTTCGGACAATTGGGATCAGCTGTCCTGGCCGGGCAAGATCGCCGATTATTTCTGGCACATGACGCTACCGCTGACGGCGCTCGTGCTGTCGGCTTTCGCGACGACCACCCTGCTCACCAAGAACTCCTTCCTCGAAGAAATCCGCAAGCAATATGTGGTGACGGCGCGCGCCAAGGGGCTGTCGGAGCACAAGGTGCTCTACGGCCACGTCTTCCGCAATGCCATGCTGATCGTCATCGCCGGTTTTCCCGGCGCCTTCATCTCGGCCTTCTTCACCGGCTCGCTGCTGATCGAGAACATCTTCTCGCTCGACGGCCTCGGCCTGCTCGGCTTCAAGTCGGTGATCGACCGCGACTATCCGGTGGTGTTCGCCACGCTTTACATCTTCTCGCTGCTTGGCCTGTTTGTCGGTCTTCTGTCCGATCTGATCTACACCTGGGTCGATCCGCGCATCGACTTCGAGCGGAGAGACATCTGATGGCCGAGGCCGCGATCGAAAGCGCGCCGACGCGGCCTCGCAGGCCATTTCTGTCGCCGCTCAACCAGCGGCGGTTGCAGAATTTCAAGGCCAACCGGCGCGGCTACTGGTCGCTCTGGATCTTCCTGTTGCTGTTCGTGCTGTCGCTGTTTTCCGAGCTGATCGCCAACGACAAGCCGATCGTCGCCTCCTACAAGGGCGAGATCCTGTTTCCGGTTCTGGTCGCCTATCCGGAGGAGAAGTTCGGCGGTTTCTACGCCGTCACCGACTATCGCGATCCGGTGATCCAGGACGAGATCAATTCCAACGGCTGGATGATCTGGCCGCCGGTCCGCTACTCCTACCAGACGGTCAACAACGCCATTCCGGAACCGGCGCCGGCAAAGCCGTCCTGGCTTTACGACAAGAAGACGCGCTGCAGCCAGTATCCGCAAGGCGAGGCCGACGCCAACTGCACCGTCGGCAACTGGAACTGGCTGGGCACGGACGACCAGGCCCGCGACGTGCTGGCGCGCGTGCTCTACGGCTTCCGCATCTCGGTTCTGTTCGGCCTGATCCTGACGCTCGGCTCGTCGCTGATCGGCGTCGCGGCCGGCGCGGTGCAAGGCTATTTCGGCGGCTGGACCGACCTCCTCTTCCAGCGTTTCATCGAGATCTGGTCGGCGATCCCGGTGCTCTATCTGCTGCTCATCATCTCGGCCATCCTGCCGCCCGGCTTCTTCATCCTGCTCGGCCTGATGCTGCTGTTTTCATGGGTGGCGCTGGTCGGCGTGGTGCGGGCCGAATTCCTGCGCGCGCGCAACTTCGAATATGTCAACGCGGCGCGCGCGCTCGGCGTGCCCAACCTCACTATTATGTTCCGCCACCTGCTGCCGAACGCCATGGTGGCGACGCTGACCTTCCTGCCCTTCCTGCTCTCTGGTTCGATCTCGACGCTGACCTCGCTCGACTATCTCGGCTTCGGCCTGCCGCCGGGCTCGGCCTCGCTCGGCGAATTGCTGAAACAGGCGCAGCGCAACCTCAACGCCCCCTGGCTCGGCATCTCCGGCTTCATCGTAATCTCGCTGATGCTGTCCCTGCTGGTCTTCATCGGCGAGGCGACGCGCGACGCCTTCGATCCGCGCAAGACGTTCAAATGAGCCAAGCCCTCCTTTCCGTCCAAGACCTGAGCGTCGCCTTCGCGCAAGGCGGCAACCAGTCCGTGGCCGTCGATCACATCTCATTCGACATCGCCAAGGGCGAGACGCTGGCCCTGGTGGGCGAATCCGGCTCGGGCAAATCGGTCTCGGCGCTGTCGGTGCTGAAGCTCCTGCCCTATCCCGCCGCCAGCCATCCGTCGGGCAGGATCCTGTTCAGCGGGGCCAACCTGCTCGCCATGGACGAGAAGGCGTTGCGCGGGGTGCGCGGCAACAAGATCACCATGATCTTCCAGGAGCCGATGACCTCGCTCAACCCGCTGCACACGATCGAGCAGCAGATCGTCGAGGTGCTGCAACTGCATCAGGGCCTGCGTGATCAAGCCGCCCGCGCGCGCACGCTGGAGCTGCTCACCGAGGTCGGCATCCGCGATCCGCAGAAACGCCTCGACGCCTATCCGCACCAGCTCTCCGGCGGCCAGCGCCAGCGCGTCATGATCGCCATGGCTCTGGCCAACGAGCCGGAGCTCTTGATCGCCGACGAGCCGACGACCGCGCTCGACGTCACAGTGCAGGCGCAGATCCTGGAACTGCTGGCGGAGCTCAAAGCCCGCAAGGGCATGTCGCTCCTGTTCATCACGCATGATCTCGGCATCGTGCGCAGGATCGCCGACCGCGTCTGCGTCATGACGAAGGGCAAGATCGTGGAGAGCGGCCCGACCAGGGAAATCTTCGCCAATCCGCGGCATGACTATACAAAGCATCTGCTCGCGGCCGAGCCGAAGGGCAAGCCGCCCACAACCGACCCGGGCGCCAAATCCGTCATGACCGGCAAGGACATCAAGGTCTGGTTCCCGATCAAGAAAGGCTTCTTCCGGACCACGGTCGACCATGTGAAGGCCGTGGACGGCATCGACGTCACGGTGCGGGCCGGCCAGACCCTTGGCGTCGTCGGCGAATCCGGCTCGGGCAAGACGACGCTGGGCCTGGCGCTCGCGCGGATGATCTCCTCGACCGGCACGATCAATTTCAACGGACGCGACATCAACCAGCTCTCCTTCGGCGCCATGCGGCCGCTGCGGCGCGAATTGCAGATCGTCTTCCAGGATCCGTTCGGATCGCTCAGCCCGCGCCTGTCGGTCTCCGAGATCATCGAGGAAGGGCTGAAGATCCACGAGCCGAAACTGTCGGCCGACCAGCGCGACGACAAGGTGGTCGCCGTGCTGAAGGAGGTCGGCCTCGATCCCGAAACGCGCCACCGCTACCCGCACGAATTCTCCGGCGGTCAGCGCCAGCGCGTCGCTATCGCCCGCGCCATGGTGCTCAACCCGCGCTTCGTCATGCTCGACGAGCCGACCTCCGCGCTCGACATGAGCGTGCAGGCGCAGGTGGTCGACCTTTTGCGCAGCCTGCAGGCCAAGCACAATCTCGCCTATCTCTTCATCAGCCACGACCTCAAGGTCGTCCGCGCCCTTGCCAATGACGTCGTCGTCATGCGCAATGGCCGGATCGTCGAGGCGGGACCTTCCGAGCAGATTTTCAGCAGCCCGCAAACCGATTATACGCGGGCGCTGATGGCGGCGGCCTTCAAGATCGAGACCGCGCCGACCGGCGTGGTCAGCGAGTAGCCGGTTCCGCACCGGCGAAACAGGGAAGAAAAATCCGAGAATGGAAAAAGGCAAAATCCTGCTTGCCCTCACCGGCATCCACCCGCAGCGCTGGCATGAGCTGCTCTCGGCCGAGCGCGAGGTCGTGCTGGAGCCGAACGGCGCCGACGATCCGTCGATCACCTATGCAGTGGTGTGGAAGCAGAAGCCCAACCTTCTCAAGTCGCTGCCCAATCTGCGCGCCATCTTCTCGATCGGCGCCGGTGTCGACCATGTCTTTGCCGATCCCGGCCTGCCCGACGTGCCGATCGTCAAGATCGTCGCCGACAATCTTACCCAGCACATGGTCGAATATGTTGTCTGGCGCGTGCTCGACCACCATCGCCAGGCCTCGCTTTACCGGGCCCAGCAGCAAAAGAAGATCTGGCACGAGCCGCCGCAACGGGTAGCCGGCGACGTCTCCGTCGGTATCATGGGGCTTGGCAGTCTTGGCCGCGCCGCGGCTTCGGCGTTGTTGTCTCTCGGCTTCGCCGTCAACGGATGGTCGCGCAGCGAGCGGCCGATGACGGGCGTTTCGACCTATGCCGGCGAGGCGGGGCTGATCCCCTTCCTCAATGCCACTGACATCCTCGTCGTGCTCTTGCCGCTCACGCCGCAGACCCAGGGCATCGTCAATTACGGACTGCTCAAGGAATTGCGCCGGCGCAATGGGCTTGGCGGCGCGGTGCTGATCAATGCCGGGCGCGGACGGCTGCAGAAGGACGCCGACATTTTGCGCGCGCTGGATGACGGCATGCTGAAGGAAGCGAGCCTCGACGTATTCGAGGTCGAACCGCTGCCGAAGACCAGTCCGTTATGGAGCCATCCGAAAGTGTTCGTCACGCCGCATGCGGCGGCGACGTCGGACCCGGCGCATCTGGTGCCGATCATGCTTCGCCAGATGGCCGCCTTCGAGCGCGGCGAGAACCTCGAGAACCTGGTCGACCGCAAGGCGGGGTATTAGTCGGAGTCAAAGCCCATTCTCGGAAGCACTGTTTGATCGCCCGCAGCGACGACAAGTGCAGCTTCGGCAGATCGAGCGCTTCGAACATCGCCCGGTATTTCCTGCGGTTTCGCGGCGTGGTGACGGCGATGTGGTGGATCATGTCCCATTTGACGCTGTCGCGCCCGCCTTCCAGAGCGCCGAGTCTGTCCTTCTCGAACAGCGTTCGCCGAAAGTACCGCAAAAGACTTGCGGGGGTGGAGATATCCAGCAGGATCAAGCCTGTCGCCCGCCGAAGGCGCTGCGGCATGCAAACCGAATAGTTCCCGTCCATCACCCAGCGCTCGCCGGTTATCGCAGCGTCGTGCAGGGCAATGAATTCGGCCCTCGGGCGCTGCTCCCAATCCGTGTTGGGCAGATGAAAGAGCTGATCGAGGTGAACGGCTTCCAGGCCGCGCTTGCGCGCTATAGCGTCGGCAAGGGTGGACTTGCCGCTGTTGGACGGGCCCAGGATGCAGATGCGGTCGCCGAGGTCTGAGAGGTTCATCGGGCGGTCTCAGGCGCGATCAAACGCTCGTCGGTCCAGCCGAGCGTTAAACGGAATATCGAATATCGGACACTCAGGAAGGCTTCGAGCCGGGCAGCCCGGACGTCTCCTTCTTCTTCGGCTTGCCGCAGTCGCGGCGTTCGATCGAGCGGTTCATGGCGTCGATCTCGCCGCTCGCCTTGTTGCTGGCGCGCTGCGCCTTGGAGCGCACATCCGGCATGAACGGGCCGAAGCCCATCGCCGGATTGGAGAAGCCCGGCTTGGCGGTGACGGGCAGATTGTTCTGCCGCGCCAGTTGATTGCGCTGCGCCAGCAACTGATCGCAAGGCACATCATCATATTGCAATGAGGATTGGACATCCTCGTCCTGACGCTCGGCCATCGACGTGCCGCCGACACAACCGGCGACCGTCAGGCAAGACGCCAACGCAACCATGGTCCAGCGCATGGATATCTCCCTAGGGCAATTCCAGGAAAAGTGCGTCGTGGTTTTCCGTCCGGAATTGCGCAAAACAAAAGACTCGGTATCCGCCCCGCGCAACCCGGACCATGCCATTCAGGCTTTTTCGCAGCAAGGTCGACCTCATGCCATTGCCGGATTTCCCACCTCGGCGGCTGCCGCGGGGGCGCCAGCCACAATGGCCAGTCCCTCGACCGGGTCATGCCGGTCGTGCCGGATAACCATGCTTTCCAGCGACAGGACCGCAAGCCCGCTGGCGCAAAGCACGCGCCGCGCATAGGCTTCTGAATGGGCATAACGCCGTGATGGCAAAAGGGCGAAATCGCCGCCACCGGCAAGCGTCTCGAGCGAAAAGGCGAACAGGCCGCCATCGGCAAGTATGTTCGCGACCGCGCCGACGATGCGTTCGAGCGCGCCCAGATAGATGAACACGTCGGCCGCGACCACGAGGTCGGCCTTGGCGCCTGTGCAAGAGAAATGCTGGAGGTCGGCCTTGGCGAGCCGGTCGTAGATACCCTTGGCCTTCGCCTTGTTTAGCATGCCGGCCGAGATGTCGTAGCCCTCCAGCCGGTCGACGAACGGGCGCAACCTCTCGCCCATCAGGCCGGTGCCGCAGCCGAGGTCGAGGGCCAGCCCAAACCGGCCGGGCCTTGCCTTGCGGATGGCGCGCCCGAGAAAATCCGGCAGCCCGTAGCCGAGCTTCCCGACAAGCGAATCCTCGAAACTGTCGGCATAGTGATCGAACAGGGTCTCGACAAAGGCGCTGGGTGGCGCCGCGGCGGCCGGCGCCTTGCCGATCAGTTGAAGCTTGAGCGCGGCGCCGAGGCGGTCCGCGGGCTCCAGCTTCAGCGCCATGGCCCAGGCCTGGGCGGCCTCGTCGGGTAGGCCGGCCGCTTCCTGCATCTCGCCGAGGCGAAACCAGCCGGCCGCCCATTGCGGCGCCAGTTCCAGCGCGCCGAGCAGAAGCTCGGCCGCCTGCGCCGGCTCACCCGAGGCGAGCAGCATCTCGGCGAAATCGGCGCGACGGTCGGCGTTCAAATCGCCCGACGAGGCCTGGAGCGGTTTCATCTTTTGAAGAATCCCACCGGCGAGGCGGAGCCGGCAAGGGGCTGTAGGATGAGTCAGCAGTCTCTTGCAACAGGCTTCCCGGGGCAAATTTAGCCACTATGTTCAAAGCCATGCGCGCCAGCGACCTGCTCAAGCCCCGGCCCGAGGGCCTCTACTGCCCGCCCGGCGATTTCTTCATCGATCCGGTGCGGCCCGTCGGGCGGGCGCTGATCACGCATGGCCATTCCGACCATGCGCGCTCCGGCCACCGCTCGGTGCTGGCCACGCAAGAGACGCTCGACATCATGGGGCTGCGTTACGGCGAGGATTTCGCCGGAACCACGCAGGCGGCCGCTCTCGGCCAGACAATCGACATCAACGGCGTCGCCGTCACCTTCCATCCGGCCGGGCATGTGCTGGGCTCGGCCCAGATCTGCGTCGAGCATGGAGGCATGCGCATCGTCGCCTCCGGCGACTACAAGCGGCAGAAGGACGCCACCTGCCTGCCGTTCGAGCCTATCCGATGCGATGTCTTCATCACCGAAGCGACCTTCGGCCTGCCGGTGTTTCGCCATCCGCCGGACCAGGACGAGATCGCGCGCGTGCTCAAATCGGCGGCGCAATTTCCCGAACGCTCGCATCTGATCGGCGCCTATGCGCTCGGCAAGGCGCAGCGCGTGATGCGGCTGTTGCGCGACGCCGGCTACGACAGGCCGATCTATATCCATGGCGCGCTGGCGAAGCTCAGCGAATATTATCAGAGCCAAGGCATCGATCTCGGCAAGCTCGAGCCGGGGACGGTGGAAAGCCGCGGCAAGGCCGATTTCGCCGGCGCGATCGTCGTCGGCCCGCCGTCGGCCTTCGCCGACCGCTGGGCGCGGCGTTTTCCCGACCCGATCTCCTGCTTCGCCTCGGGCTGGATGCGCATCCGCCAGCGCGCCAAGCAAGGCGGCGTCGAGCTGCCGCTGATCATCTCCGACCACGCCGATTGGGACGAGCTGATCATCACGATCAAGGAAACCGGCGCGGAGGAAATCTGGGTCACGCATGGTCGCGAGGAGGCGCTGGTGCGCTGGTGCGAGCTGGAGGGCATCGCAGCGCGGCCGCTGCATCTCGTGGGCTATGAGGACGAGGGCGATTGATGGAACATCGTTCGCTAATCGCCATGGCAGCGCTCTACGGCCCCCCTCTCTGTCCTGCCGGACATCTCCCCCTCAAGGGGGGAGATCAGACGTCACGTCGACTTTCGCCAATCTCCGACGCTCCTGGGGAAGAGCCGGCAGCGCAACTGCTGATCTCCCCCCTAGAGGGGGAGATGGCCGGCAGGCCAGAGGGGGGCGCCTCGCGCCGGCTTTCGTCATTGGCGTGCCGGCCATGAACCGCTTCGCCGAGCTTCTTGACCGTCTCGTGCTGACGCCGTCGCGCAACGGCAAGCTGACGCTGCTGACCGACTATTTCCGCAGCGTCGAGGATCCCGATCGCGGGCTGGCGCTGGCGGCGATCACCGGCGATCTCTCGATCGCGGCGGTGAAGCCGGCAATGCTGCGCACACTGGTGGTCGAGCGCATGGACCCGGTGCTGTTCGGCTATTCCTACGACTATGTCGGCGACCTCGCCGAGACCGTGTCGCTGGTCTGGCCGCAACCACAAGGGCACATCCCCAATCATGCGCCGACGCTTGCCGAGGTGGTCGGCAGACTGCAGGCGGCGAGCCGTTCCGACGGGCCGAAGGTTCTGTCACGGCTGCTCGACGATGCCAGCATCTCGGCGCGCTTCGCCATCATCAAGCTGGTCACCGGGGGCTTGCGCATCGGCGTGTCGGCGCGGCTTGCCAAGCAGGCGCTGGCCGACCTCGGCCAAGTCGACGTCGCCGAGATCGAGGAGCTCTGGCATGGGCTGGCGCCGCCTTACACCGAGCTGTTCGCTTGGCTCGAGGGCCGGGCAGAGAAACCGACCAGTGCCGCGCTCGCCCTGTTCCGGCCGGTGATGCTGTCCAATGCCGTCGACGACGGCGACCTCGAAAAGCTCGACCCGGCCGATTATGCGGCGGAATGGAAGTGGGACGGCATCCGCGTGCAGGCGGTGTGCGAAGGCGGTGTGCGCCGGCTCTATTCGCGCACCGGCGACGACGTGTCGGGCGCCTTCCCGGACCTTGCCGCGGCGATGAACTTCGAAGCGACGCTCGACGGCGAGCTGCTGGTCGGGGATCCGCGCGAGGCGACCGGAACCTTTTCCGACCTGCAGCAGCGGCTGAACCGCAAGAGCGTGTCGCCAAAGATCCAGCAGCAATATCCGGCCTTCATGCGCTGCTACGACGCGCTGCAGATCGACGGCGATGACCTGCGCGCGCTGCCCTTCGCCGAGCGCCGCAAGCGGCTCGAGGCTTTCCTCAAAACTCCCGACCCGAGCCGCTTCGATCTCTCGCCGCTGGTCGCGTTTTCCGACTGGGAGACGCTGGAGCGGCTGCGCCAGGCGCCGCCGCATCCGATCATCGAAGGGGTGATGCTGAAGCGCTGGGATTCGCCCTATCTTGCAGGCCGGCCGAAAGGCCCGTGGTTCAAGTGGAAGCGCGACCCGCACACCATCGACGCGGTGCTGATGTATGCGCAGCGCGGCCACGGCAAGCGTTCCAGCTTCTATTCCGACTACACGTTCGGCGTCTGGTCCGGCCCCGAGGGATCGGAAGAGCTGGTGCCGGTCGGCAAGGCCTATTTCGGCTTCACCGACGAGGAGCTGAGAGAGATCGACAAATATGTGCGCGACAACACGATCGAGCGTTTCGGGCCGGTGCGCTCGGTGCGCGCCGACCGCAGGAACGGCCTGGTGCTGGAGGTGGCGTTCGAAGGCCTCAACCGCTCGACCCGCCACAAATCGGGCGTCGCGATGCGCTTTCCCCGCATCTCACGGCTGCGTTGGGACAAGCCGGCGGCGGAGGCGGATCGGATAGAGACGCTGCAGGCGCTGCTGGACGGTTAGTTCCCTGACACAGGATTTTGAAAGGTTGCCGTTTGTCTTGGTGCAAGATTTTCCGTTCATTTTCCGTGAAATCAGCGCAAACGCCGGGGATTGGTTGAAGCTGCCCCAACCTCGTCATTCTATGGCGGAGCAAGGAGCGAAGCGACGCGCGCAAACCATAGAATCCTGTGACTTGGAAGCGCCGCCACGGTGCAGAATTTTGCTCCGTTGCACGCCTTGGCGAAGGTAACGGCATGGATTCCAGGGTCTTCGCGGCGGAGCTTCGCTCCTGCTTCGCCCTAGAATGACGATCGCGATGGGCGTTTCGGCCAATCTGCAACGCATGCCACCTACCAA
>NZ_VFWS01000076.1:0-23745 GCF_006443065.1 Mesorhizobium sp. B1-1-5
GGCGCGGCGCTATTACCTCTCCCCTACCTCTTGGTGGAGGAGAGGTGGCTCGGGCGAAGCCCGAGACGGAGTGGGGGGCTGCGCCACCACCGACAATTGTGTACGGCGGCAGGCGAAGCGGCGCCCAATCACAAGAACTTGTTCTGTCACACGAGATTCATACTGGCCATGGATATGCCGCGCCGGCTTGGCGTATCGTATCGCAAAGCCTCGAACAGGAGCACCGACCATGGCCAGCGACCCGAAGGCAGCCGCGCAGAAGCAGGCGGACAACGAGAACGATGTCGCCGGCGAATATCTCGAGGCGGAAACCGTGTTGGAGGATGCCCAGCACGGAGCCGACGAGATCCTCGAAGCGCCGGAAGTGCCGGATTCCGAGCCGCATGTGCCCGGCCGGATCAAGCCGAAGAAAAAACCCTCGGCGATCAGCGGCCGGAAGTTCCGCAAGCGCGACCTGGTGCGCATCGACGACCTGCGGCCCAGCCTTGCCGACCGCATCCGCTCCGACCATCCCGACCTGCCGCGCGGCGCCCGCATCAGCCGCGAGGAGCTCGGCCGCTACCGCATGCGCTACATGGAGGAGTTGCTGCAGCAGGAGCACGGCGAGTTCTCCGAGCTCGACCGCCAGGTGGTGGAATCGATCGCGAGACAAGACACGATCTCGGAAAACTCGGAAGAGGAGTTCGAGGAGCACCGCTCCTTCGCCGACCGCGTCTCCGACACGATGGCCGAGTTCGGCGGCAGCTGGTGGTTCCTGATCTCGTTCGGTACCGTGCTTCTGGTCTGGATCGGCATCAACCTGATCGCCGGCCTGGCGCACGCCTTCGACCCCTATCCGTTCATCCTGCTCAACCTTCTGCTCTCCTGCATCGCCGCCATCCAGGCGCCGGTGATCATGATGAGCCAGAAGCGGCAGGAAGCCAAAGACCGACTGCGCTCCTTCAACGACTACCGGGTGAACCTGAAAGCCGAGCTCGAAGTGCGCCACCTGCACGAAAAGCTCGACTATTTGATCTCGCGCCAATGGCAGCGGCTGGCCGAAATGCAGCAGATGCAGCTGGACGCCATGCACGAGCTGGCGGGTGCAAAGAAGCAGAAGCGGGCGACAAGGGCGGTGAGAAGGAGGGTGGCGAAGGTGGAGGCGGAGGGATGAAGCCGCAGAGCTTGGGTTCCTCGCTCCCAAAAAACGGGAGGTCCGAACGGCGGCGAAACCCGCGGCTCGCCCGGCTTGCTGGCTCGGCGAAGCCGAGACGTCGAGGGGAGCGCCATGTCCGATAGCTATCGGTGAGACAATCAATCCGTCTCAGGCCGCCGCGCAATCGCCAATTGGCCGTTGAAGCCCGAAGCGGCTTCCGCTATGAAGCCGTGGCTGGCCGGCTCACCGGGCGGTTCGTTTTCCCGGGAAGCACCCGTAGCTCAGCTGGATAGAGCGCTGCCCTCCGAAGGCAGAGGTCACAGGTTCGAATCCTGTCGGGTGCGCCAATTTCTCATTGCATAACAGGCAGTTAGCACTAGGCTTTGCTTAGCTGAAGTCCTTCAAGGCTGAGCGGCGTAAGCGCTGAGAAACCCGGGTAGGCAAAACCACGTCGGCCCCGAAACGCCTGGCAACCTCGCACATCCCGCTATGAGTGCCTGGACCCGAAACTCGTGATCAGGACGAGGATATCCGGTCGCGCCGGGGAAAGCGGCCAAGGAACCCGCCGCCGATCAGATCGTTTCGCGATATTGGCCAGATCAACCGGACGAAGGAGAGCTCGAAATTCGGCATGCTCGCATCGCGCGGTGCCGAATATCGGTTAGGTTCTGCCAATTTAGGACTTGTCTGCCAGCTTTAGGACTTGGCGCAATGTTGCATGACGTTGACTATGTCCTGCGAAAACTCGATTGGCTGCGCGCCGAAGGCATCTGGCCCAACGGCTTGCGGTATCTTTGGACCGATGCATTCGGCGTCGTGCTCTATGTCTCGCTCTACACAGAAACTGGCGAAGAGCGCTGGCTGGGCGCGGCCGACCGGCTGGTGGCCGATGTCGAGCGTGTGCTCGGCCGCCGGCGCGGATTAAGGATCGGCGAGGCGGCGGATCGCGACGGCCAGTATTTCCATTATCTGGCGATGTGGCTGTTCGCCTTGGCGCGTCTCGGCGATCTGAAGCCGGAATACCGCAAGCGCGGCATTGCGCTGGCGCGTGACATTCACCCAGCCTTTGTGATCCCCGGCCGCGGCGTGATCTGGAAGATGCAGGAGGATCTGAGCGGCCCATATCCTGGCTACGGTCTCGGCAGCATGGATGCCTATGACGGCTACGTCTCTTACCGGATGCTCGGTGAGGACGCACTGGCGGTCGAGATCGCGCAAATGCGTGACCTGATGGAGCGGGATTGGCGCACCCTCGATATCGAGCAGGACCTCGGCCTGGGCATGATGCTGTGGCTCGCCCATTTCTTTCCCGACGAGCCATGGGCAGAGGCGCAGACGAGGCGTTCGCTGCGAACCCTGGAAACGATGTGGGTCGACCCGCCCGGCTATTTCAGCCGCGCCCCATGGCTGGGCGATACCAAGTTCGCCTTCACCAATTACGGCGTTTCACTCGGCCTGCAGGCCGCCGGTATCTGGCCGGGGCGTGTCGACTGGCTGAACGCCTTCTTCGAGGACTGGCGCTCGGGCGACGAATACGACCGCGAGGCGATCACTTGGGTGATGGCCTGCACCTCGCACCTTCCCGGCGCTTTTCTGACCCGGGGTGGCGAGCGATCGACTGAAAGCGAGGAACCCCGGGAACGTTCCTCCGCCGGCCCGGTTGTCGATGGAAGCTCATCGAGACGCAAGGGACGCGGTTGAAATGGCCATTCTCTCGGGAAAACCGGGAAGCTGTTGGGTTGCGGCAGCCACTGCCACGAACTTTCCCCGGCTCGAAGGTTCGGTCCGTGCGGACGCCGTTGTCGTGGGGGCTGGAATTGTCGGCCTGACGACGGCGCTTCGCCTTCGCGAGGCGGGCCGGTCGGTGGTCGTCCTCGAAGGCCTGCGGACAGGCGGCCAGGTCACCGGCCGCTCGACGGCCAAGATCACCACGCAGCATGCACTGATCTATCGTCATCTCATCGACACTGTCGGCCGGGAGTTGGCCCAGGACTACGCCGACGCGAATTCCGCTGGCGCGCAACAAATCCGCGATTGGGTCAACAACTACGCCATCGCCTGCGATCTCGAGAGCAAGGACGCCTATACCTACACGTGCAGTGAAAGCCGGCGCGCGGAGGTCATGGCCGAGGCGGAGGCCGCGCGCCAGGTCCGGCTGGAGGCCGATCTCCTGGAGCGCGCGCCGCTGCCTTTCGAAACGACCGCAGCATTACGGTTCCCCGACCAGGCGCAGTTCAATCCAGCGATGTATCTGATCGGCTTGGCGGCAGCGGTGACAACCCATGGCGGCCGCATCTTCGAAAACAGCCGCGCCACCTCGATCGACGAGGCAAGCCGCTGGCGCGTCGTCACCGATGGCGGCGCCGTTGATGCCGAGGACGTCGTCGTCGCCACCAACATGACGGTGAAGAGTCCCGTCGGCATGGCGAACCGGACGCAACCGCGCTGCCACACCGCCATGGCCTTTCGGATCGATGATCCCCTCCCTGTCGACGGCATGTTCATCGGCATCGACGATCCGACGCATTCCATCCGCACGGGCCGTGATGCCGAAGGTCCACTGCTGGTCGCGCTCGGCCCGAAATTCAACACCGGCTGGGATGGCGACGTGGCGAGGCGGTTCGTCGAACTGGAAAAATGGGCGAGAAAGAACCTTCCCGTCGGTGACGTTGCGTGGCGCTGGTGCAATGAGGACTATGACACGGCCGACAGGATCCCATACGCCGGCGAACCCGATCCCACCAAGGCGGCCGGCTTCCACATTGCCACGGGTTTTAACGCCTGGGGCATCACCAACGGAACGGTCGTGGGCACGATGATCGCCGACCTGATCTGCGCCCGCCCAAGCCGATGGCAAAAACTCTACGATCCGGCGCGGCCCTATCCCGAGGACTTCCACAAGAATGGCCGCAGTCAATCGATCGTCTCGAGCACGCACGATATCGCGCCCGGCATGGGTGGCGTGATCGTCAGGGGAGACGAAAAGATTGCGGCGTGGAGAGACACCGAAGGTGCACTCCAGGCGGTTTCGGCGACCTGCACCCACAAAGGCTGCACCGTATCCTGGAACAATGCCGACCGCACCTGGGATTGTCCCTGCCACGGCTCGATCTTTGCCGCCGACGGTTCGGTCATCCACGGCCCCGCCCGAAAACCGCTTGCCCAAATTGCATTGTGAAGGCGGTCGCTGTGAAGGCGGCGACCAGCCGCCGGCCTCATGCTGGCCGTTCGTAGGTTCCGACCAACTCCGTCTCCTGCAATGCGTGCTTCTGGGCTTGCTTCCAGACCTGATGCACGCCCGCCTGTCCCGGCACGCCGAGGCTCGGCACATCGAGCGCGGCCAGCCGAAAATAGTAGTGGTGGACGCCATGCCCCGCAGGCGGTTGCGGACCATCGTAATTGGCATTGCCGAAATCGTTGGTGGCTTGCCTGAGTGCCGACGGGCCGGGCTTGCCATCTTCGGCTTCGGTGAGTCCGCCGGCATCCGGCTGAATATTGAAGACCGCCCAGTGCCCGAACGTCCCGCTTGGCGCATCGGGATCCTGCACGACAAGAACAAGGCTCTTGGTCCCGTCAGGAACACCGGACCACTTCAGCGGCGGCGAGACGTTCCGGCCGTCGCGCGCGTATTTTTCGGGAATTTTTCCGCCTGCCGGGAAAGCCGGGCTGATAAGGGTGAGCGGCATTGCTATTTCCCCTGGAGATTGCGACCGAGAAACCCGCGCCGGCGCCGTTCACGCCGCTTGCTGAGCTTCGGCGACCCGTCTGATCTCTCCTGGCAGGGAGTCCCAGACCTTGTGCATCTGTCCTTCTTCGACATGATGGGCAAGCACCTTGGACACGGCCCTGAATGCATCCTTGGAATCGAGCGGGCGGATGACTTCAAGCTCCGCCTTGATCTTGGCCAGAAACTCGTCGAGCGACCGCACCTTCTCGGGAGCTTTGGAGGGTTGGTATTGGTCATAGAAGGCGCCACGAACCAGAATCGGCAATTGCGAGCCGAGGTGGGCTGCAAGATCCGGCTGGATACGGTCGCGCAGGGCGTGCAGCACCGCTCCGAGAACGTGCCAGGCGACCTGCCGATCCGGTCCAATCTCGTCCATGATCTCGTCGAGCCAGATGTTCGTGGTCTGCAGTGTCTTGTCGAATACGTCGAGTCCGGTGGCGTTCATCGAAATCTCCTTCCGTTCAAATCCGACTAGGTGGATTGACCAAACAGCCGTGCCGGCCCGTTGTTCCGCGATGGCATGTTCCGACGCGCATTCTTGTCGGCTGTCGAGCTTCCGAAGAACCCCGCTGCAAAGGACAAGACACGCCGCATAGACGTGAAAGCGCGATAGTGGCCAACCTGAAGGCTGCCTGAGCAGAGGGCGTTCAGCCCCGACGGAGGAGAACGCATGGCCGTAACCGCTCAGGCGAGCGTCTAGAGCGGTTCAGCGTTTCACGGAATCGCCAAACCGCTCTCAGTTTTGTTTTTACGCAATTCCGGACGGAAAACCGCTACGCACTTTTCCTGGAATTGCTCTAGCGCCGAGGATCGTCCGTCGCCTCGGAAATGCCTTCAAGGGCGATCTTGGCGGCTTCCTCATCGGCCCGCCCGAGGTCAGCCAGAGCAATGACGCCGACGAGACGCTTGTCGCGGTTGATCACCGGAAGACGACGCACCTGATGCTTGGCCATGATCTTCGCTGCATCCGTAATATCGGCGTCGTCGAAGCACCAATGGACATGCTCGGACATGACCTCGCGAACGGTCGTATTGCCGGCTAAGCGCTCCTCGGCGACGCCACGCATCACAATGTCGCGGTCCGTCACCATGCCGACCAGCCTGTCATTCTCGCCGACCGGAAGGGCGCCGAGATTGTCGGCCCGCATTTTCCGGGCGGCATCCCTGATCGTCGTGTTCGGGCCGACCAGTTCGGTCCGACGGCACATGATCTCCTGAACTTGCATGGGGTGTTCCTCTCTCTGATTGCTGAGGCGCCAAACCCGCCTCCTGCTGCGCATCGCGAGATCGCCAGGCGTCCAGAGCACGGATCGCGGTCTGCTCGATCCACCTCGCGATCGAAACTATTCTTGGAACGTCGAGACAGCGAGCGAGTTCCAAAACGATACCGGTGCCGCGGTCATCCCACGGGATTTGGCCGCAGGCTGAAAGGACATGCACCGGGAAAGCAGATGCACGGGGATCGAAGGTCATGGCTACCATCTTTTCAGATCGCCGCGAGGCCGGGCGGCGACTGGCCGGGGAACTCGTTCGCTTTGCCGGGCGCGACGACGTGATCGTACTGGCGCTGCCCCGAGGCGGCGTGCCGGTTGGCTACGAGGTCGCGCAGGCACTCAAGGTGCCGCTCGACGTCTTCGTCGTGCGCAAACTCGGCGTTCCCGGCCACGAGGAACTGGCCATGGGGGCAATCGCGCCCTCAGGCGTACGTGTCCTGAGCGACGAAATCGTCAGCGGCCTCGGGATCCCGCCGCAGGTCATCGACGCGGCCGCTGCAAAGGAGGAAAAAGAGCTTCTGCGCCGTGAGCGCCTCTACAGGACCGGGCGGGCCCCGCGGCAGTTGAATGGACGGACCATTATCCTGGTGGATGACGGGCTCGCGACCGGATCGACCATGCGGGCGGGGATCAAGGCGCTGCGAAAAAACCGCGCCGCCCATATCGTCGCGGCCGTTCCCGTCGGTAGCCCCGACACTTGCGACGCGATGCGGGCGGACGCCGACGAAGTCGTTTGCGCGACGACGCCAGAGCCGCTGCTCGGTGTCGGGCGCTGGTATATGGATTTCTCACAGACGAGCGATGAGGAGGTCCGCGCGCTCCTCGCCAGGTCCGCGCCCAAGCCTGCCGCTTCCGACAAGACTGCCGCTTCCGAAGAAGAGTTGGCTGGGCACGCGGCCGCGGGTTCGGCGCGCGGCACCAGATCGCCATAGCGGAGGTAGATATGGACTGGCATAGCGAGCACGTCGTGCATGTTCCCGCGGGGGCTGTCACACTTCAGGGCAATCTTTCGTTGCCTCCGGATGCTCTTGGCCTTGTGCTCTTCGCCCATGGCAGCGGAAGCAGCCGCCACAGCCCGCGCAACCGCCACGTGGCAGCAAGGCTGAACGAGGCGAACCTCGCCACTTTCCTCATCGACCTTTTGACGGCCGAAGAGGAGCGAGTCCACGGCCCGACAACGGCAGCTGACTCCATCTACTTCACTGCACTGAAGAACCTTGCGGCGGAAACAGAATCGGCAGGATCGGTTGCTAAGTACAGCCAATGACATGACTAGGAGAACCGGGATGGCATTCAACACAATGATGCGAGCCGATGCGACGGCAACGCGCCGAATCGCGCTGATTGCAGCACCTTCAAACCTTGGGCTCATGCCGCAGCCCGGCGAGCGCGAGCCTGGCGCGCGGAAAGCGCCCGACGTGCTTCAGTCGCTCGGCATCAGCGAGCGATTGGGGGCAGAGTCTTCGCGGACAGTTTCCGCTCCGCCTTATAGTCCCGAGGTCGATGCGACAACCGGCGTACGCAATGCGCCCGCGCTCCGTCGCTATTCCGAGACGCTCGCTGATGCTGTGCGCGAGGAGCTGAATGCCGGACGATTTCCTCTCATTATTGGCGGCGACTGCAGCGTCCTGCTCGGCCCCGCTCTCGCCCTGCGCCGGCGTGGCCGCTACGGTCTGATCTTCTTTGACGGCCACACCGACTTCAAACTCCCGGCGACGTCGCCATCGAAAGGAGCGGCAGGGATGGACCTGGCTTTTGTAACTGGTCACGGGCCGGCTCCTCTGGTCGAGTTCGGCGAGCACACACCACTGTTCCAGGAAGCTGATACCATCGCATTCGGCTATCGAGATCTGCGGGACCCGGCGACGTACACGTCAAGCGCTCTATTCGAGACGCGGGTGCAGCGAATGGACTTGACCGAGGTGCGCCGCCGCGGCGTTAGCGATGCGGCGCGCGCCGCCCTTGACGCGGTCGGAGGACATGCCGTCGAGGGCGTGTTTATCCATTTCGATGTGGATGTACTCGACAGCGAGATCATGTCTGCCGTCGATACACCCGAACCCGGAGGGTTCTTGCCGGCAGAAGCGGTCGAGGCGCTACGCACGTGGTGCGCCGACCCGCGCGTGATTGGAATGGAGGTGACGATCTATGACCCCGATCGCGATCCGGATCGGCGTTGCGGCACGTTGCTCGTCGACATACTGAGCGCCGCGCTATGCGGGCACTGACAGCATCTGAATGAAGGTCTGCGACATGACCAGTCTCGTTGAGAGGACGCGAGTCGCGGAAGGAGCCGAAACGCTGTGGCGAATGATCGGAGCACGAGTGATTTCCATCCCAGTGAAAAACTGATCAGGAGAAAAGCCATGGATTGGCAGATGCCCGAGCGGTTCGACTTCAACGGTGATGAGATCGCCTGGGGCGTCATCGGCGAAGGGCCGCCTGCGGTCGTCATGCATGGCTCGCCATTCTCTTCGCTCGAATGGCGGCGGATCGTGCCATGGCTCGCGCGGCATCGACGGGTCTTCTATTACGACATGCTCGGCTATGGGCGCTCGACCAAGCCCGAGGGCGACGTCCTGCACGGCGCTCAGAACAACCTGTTCGCGGCACTCGTAAACCATTGGGGTGCCGAGCAGCCCGATATCGTGGCGCATGACTTCGGTGGCTCGGTGGCGCTGCGTGCGCATTTGCTTGACGGTGTCGACTACCGCAGCCTCGTATTGATCGACCCGGTCGCGATCAGCCCGCAGGGCTCAGCGCTGGTGCAGGCGGCGAAAGCGCATGGAGAGGTGTTCGCCGGACTGCCCGCCTATGTCCATGAGGCCATGCTGCGCGCGTACATCAGCGCGGCGGTCAAGCGCACCTTGGCTGAGGAGGAGATGCGGCTCTATCTCGATCCCTGGCTTGAGGAAGAGGGGCAGAAGGCATTCTGGCGCCAGATCGCTCAAATGGACGACAAATACAGCGAGGAGGTCGAACGGCGCTACGGCGAGATTCGCTGCCCAGTGACGATCCTGTGGGGCGCCGAAGACGAGTTCATCCCGCTAAAGGATGGGGAGGAACTCGCGAGGCGTATTCCAAACGCGTCATTCACGGTTATCTCCAACGCCAAGCACCTCGTCCAGGAAGATGCGCCCGAAGCAATCGTTGCCGCAGTGCTCGACGTCTGGCATGAGCACGCGTCAGGTTCGGGACTGTCGGCAGCAGCGCATAATAGCAATCGTTGAGCGGCAGCAGGGTGTTCCGCTGAAAGGCAACGACGACACCCTCTTCGTCATCGTTCGGGATGACTTGCCCGGCAGTGATTCCACGCAAAGCAGTTCGCGCGGGCCGTTGACGACACATTCAAACGGGAACGCGATCAGACTGAAAGCGGCGCCAGCCGCCGAACGACGAGATGTCGGAAGCGCCCAGCAAGCCCGACGGATTCCACCAGGAAGCCTTTGGCGCTGCTGCCGTCGTTCGCGGCTGACGATCGCAAGCCAAATCGGCGGGACGTGGCCTGAAAATTTCCCACGGTCCTAAGAAGCGGGTGCTGCTTCATTTGCCAAGAATGCCCGCGACGGCCTTCTGCCGCGGGCATCGAGAGCGTTCTCGAGAAACCTGCGGTCAAATGTTGGCGAGCAATTCGTTGACGCGGCTTTCCATGTCGGCAAGCGCGGCATCGACGTCCTTCTGGCCGGTGATCGCAGCGCTCATCTCTTCGCCCACAATGTCCTGGATCGCAAACTGGCGCTGCACCGCCGACGGCAGCGGCCTGCCGAGATCGGCGACCGCGGCGATGGTATTGCGATGCGGCAGCGCCTTGAAGGCGTCCGAGGCGATGATGGCCTTGTAGGCCGGCAGGTGGCCAGTGCGCGACCAGTCGAAGTCATGGTCGGCGAAGAACTTCAGGAACTTGCCGATGGCCGCGGTCTGCTCGGGTGTGCGGTCCTTCTGCGAGACTGCCCAGGTGTGGCCGTCGGCATATTGCGCATGGGCGCCGGCAAATAGCTGCGGATACGGGTAGACCGCATAGCCGCCCTTGTTGAGGGCCGTGCCCTTGGTTTCGGACTGCGCGTTGTTGTCGCCGACGACCCACGTGCCGTTGAGCTGCACGCCACCTCCACCGGCAAGGAAAGCGTTGATAGCGCCGCCGTAGTCGAGGTCCTTGGTGGTGTAGTCCTTGTCGAAGATCGCCTTGTACATCTCGACGATCTTCTTGGCTTCCGGCGTGTTCAGCTTCACATGCTTTGGATCGGCGAAGAAATCGGAATTCTGCTGGAAGAGATAGGTGTAGAGATTGCGCGTGTAGAGCGCGGTTTCATTGGCGAGGTTCTGAACGAAGTAGGGCTTGCCGGTCTTCTGCTTGAACTGTTCGGCCTGGGCGAGCAATTCCTCGGGTGACGTCGGAAGGATCGGCGTGCCGTCGGCATTGACGAGGCCGGCCTGTTTGAAGAGATCCATGTTGATGTGATAGAGCATCGTCCAGCTGTCGATCGGCAGGCCATAGATCTTGCCGTCCTTGGTGGCGCCGTTGCGCGCCGCGTCCGTGAAGGCATCGGGTGTGACGCCGACGGACTTCAACAGATCGTCAAGCGGCATCAACAGCCCCTTGGACTGGTAATCCGAAAGCGCGGATTCATGGATCGTGACGATGTCGGGAGCATCGCCCGAAGCAAACTGCGCGGTCAGCTGGTCATAGCCCGGCCATTCCACAGTGCTGACGCTGACGTGGACATCGGGGTTGTCGGCGTTGAACTTGTTGATCAGCGAGGTGATGATGCCGCATTCGCCTACTGCCTTGGCGACATCGGTGTTGGTGCCGAAATCGGCATCGCAGGCACCGAAAAAGCGCTGCACCGTCAATTCCGTCGCTGCAAGGCTCGGGCTTGCGAGCATCAGCACGCCCGCCGAGACCGCTGCAAACAGGACTTTCTTCATTTTCATATCAGTTCCTCCTACTGAGTCTGCGCCACTCCACGCTGGACTGGCTTCATGCTTCAATTGCTGCGACGCCCGCCGTCAGGCAATCTCGTCATCGCACCGCAGCGCCCGAGACGGCCGTGACGATGTATTTCTGGAAAAACAGGTAGACGATCAGGATCGGCGCGCCGGCGAACACCGCCTGCGCCATCAAGAAGCCGATGCCTTCCGACTGGGCAAAATTGGTCTGTGTCGAGGCCATGCCGACCGTCAGCGTGTACATATCCTTCTTGGTTGCCGAGATCAGCGGCCACAAGTAGTCGTTCCACGCGCCGAGGAAGGTGAAGATGCCGAGTGTTGCCTGGGCGGGCACGGTGAGCGGCAAAAGAACCTTCCAGAACGTCCTGAACCGGCCGGCATTGTCCAGCATGGCGGCTTCGTCCAGCTCCTTCGGGATGGCCTTGAAATACTGGGTCATCAGGAAGACGCCGAAAGAAGCCGACAGGCCCGGGAGAATGAGCCCGTGATAGGTGTTGTGGAAGTTCAGCATGCTGAAGATCTGATGGCGCGCGACAAGCACGGCCTGTTCCGGAACCGCCAGGCCGAAGAGGACGATCACGAACAGGACGTTTCGGCCGGGGAAATTCAGCCGCGCAAAGCCATAGCCGGCGAGCGATGACAGGATCAGCGTTCCGAGCGTCAATCCTCCCGAGACGATGATGCTGTTGAACACCCAGACGAACACCGACGAGGTGCCGATGGTGTTGATGTAGTTCTTCAGCGTATAGGGCGCCTGAAACACCGAATTCGGATTTGCCATCAGCTCGGCATTTTCCTTGAACGACAGGCCGACAACCCACAGAACCGGCGCGACCATGACCAGGGAAAGCAGGATGACCAGAGCCAGCAACACGCGGTCGCCGAATGCGCGTCCCTTGATGGAAATGGCTGGAGCCCTCATGCCTGACCTGCCTTGTTGCGTGTGACCAGGTACTGGGCCATGGCCGCCATCAGGATGAGGATGAACAGCACCTCCGAAGCCGCGGCACCCATGCCGAGATCCCAGCGACGGAACGCGGTGTCATAGATGTAGAGCACGATCGGCTTGGTCAGGTTGTTCGGACCGCCGCGTGTCATCAGCCAGGCCTGGCCGAACAGCTGGAACTGCAGCACGATCTGGACGATGACCACCAGGACGAAGGTTCGTTTGATCGAAGGCAGCGTAATCGAGCGTAACGTCTGCCAGCGATTGGCATTGTCCAGGGCTGCCGCTTCGTAAATATCCTGCGGAATCTGCTGGAGGGCGGAGAGAAAGAGCATCATCGGCAGGCCGATGCACCACCAGACGGTGGCAATGGCGATGCCGATCATCGCCAGGCTGGGATCGGAAATGAAAGCCGGGGCGGTTGCGCCGAACCATCCGTAGATCGTCGACAGCAGGCCGACATTCGGGATGAACACGATGCGCCAGATCAATGTGACGATCGTGACCGACAGCACCGAGGAAGAAAAGAACAGGGTCCGCAGCACCGCGGCGGTGCGCGTGCGGCGGTTGAGGCAAAGCGCGAGAAAAAGGCCGATCAGTGCCAAGGTCGGCACCGTCAGAAGCACGAAGTAAAAGGTATTCCAGACCGATTGCAGGAACACCTTGTCGTGAAACAGCCTGATATAGTTGCCGAAACCGACGAAGTTTCCGGATGAGAACGTGTCGGCCTTGTGGAAGCTCAGCCACATTCCCCAGAACAGCGGGACCAGCAGAAGCGTCGTGAAGAAGAACAGGAACGGCGCGACGAAAATGAAGTTTCGCCATTGCGGCGCGTAGATGTCGACGCTTGCAGCCCTGACTCCGGCGGCAGGAAGCGCGGTGCGGGGCGTCGCCCGTCGGTCGTCCATGTCAGACCTCCCCCGCGTGCCAGGCGCGACCGGTCTCGCCGAACAGATGCGATTTGCGACCGTCGAAGGCGAGCCCGACCTTGTCGCCGACCGCAACGCGGCTGTTGCCGACATCCGAGCCGACGATCTGCTGGCCGTCGCCAAGCCGGGCGTAGACCAAGGTGCGTTCGCCGAGCCGCTCAAGCACATCGACCACGCCATCGGCATTGCCCTGCCCGGCGGGAACGATGCGCACGTCTTCCGAACGGATGCCGAAAGTGTATTTGCCGTCGATCGTCTGGTCGGAGGCGATCTCGGTCTGAACCGCTATGCCGTCTGCAAACCTGGCCGTGGCGTTCCGGCTTGATCTGTCGAGCATCGCCTCGACAAAATTCATCGCCGGCGCGCCGACGAAGCCTGCGACGAATTTGGTCGCAGGGCGGTCGTAGATTTCCATGGGAGAGCCGATCTGCTCGATCTTGCGATTGTTCATGACGACAATGCGGTCGGCGAGCGTCATCGCCTCGACCTGGTCGTGGGTGACGAAGATCATCGTGGATTGCAGGCGCTGGTGCAGTTGGGCAAGCTCGATGCGGGTACGGGTCCGCAATGCCGCATCGAGATTGGAGAGCGGCTCGTCGAACAGGAAGGCCTTCGGCTCCTTGACGATCGCACGGCCGATGGCGACGCGCTGCCGCTGGCCGCCGGAGAGCTGGCCCGGCTTGCGCTCGAGCAGGTGCTCCATTTCGAGGATGCGGGCGCTCTCTTTTATGCGCGCGTCGATGAGGTCGCGCGGCATGCCGATATTCTCGAGCCCGAATGCCATGTTGTCGCGCACGCTCATATGCGGATAAAGCGCATAGGACTGGAACACCATGGCAATGCCGCGCTTGCCCGGCGGCAGATGATCGATACGTTCGTTGTTGATGGCTATCTCGCCGGTATCGACAGTTTCGAGGCCCGCGATCATGCGCAGAAGCGTCGATTTCCCGCAGCCGGACGGCCCGAGAAAAACGATGAATTCGCGTGCCTTGATGAAGAGAGACAGATCATCCAGCACCGTCATGGCGCCGAAATGCTTGCTCACATTCCTGATCTCAATATCGGCCGTCACGTCGAGGCTCCTCCTCAGCCCATGCACGACGATGCGCCTGAAGTCAGAGCTTCAGGCGGACCATCTGGTAGGAATAGGGCGGCAGCGGCAGGCTCAATTTGCCGCCCGCCAGCGAGGCGCCGGTCCCCTTCCTGGGCCCGACATTGCTTGGGTTCTGCGCCGAATTGACGGCTTTCAGATCCGCATGCGCCATCAGCTGATGGTCA
The DNA here is from genome assembly GCF_006443065.1 of Mesorhizobium sp. B1-1-5. NCBI lineage: Bacteria > Pseudomonadati > Pseudomonadota > Alphaproteobacteria > Hyphomicrobiales > Phyllobacteriaceae > Mesorhizobium > Mesorhizobium sp. B1-1-5. The sequence goes on from NZ_VFWS01000076.1 coordinate 14,237, forward strand.
ACGATGTCAGCCGCGCCGAAGCCCGCTATGTCGATCGCGGTTTCGATTTCCTCGCTCGAATGGCGGTTGACGGCAAAGAAGGTGACATGTCCGGTGTCCGTGTCATGCACGCCGGCGACGTCGACATATGAAACCTCGCCGGCGACGGTGGAGCTGTAGGTCGGGCTTTCCACCTTGAGATCCAGCGCATTGCCGCGGCCGTAGATCGAGGCATAGAGGTAAGGATAGAAGATCGTCTGACGCCATGCCGGACCGTTGGGAACGGTCATGATCGGCGCGATGACGTTGACCAGTTGCGCCAGGCACGCGATCTTGACCACGTCGGAACGACGGATGAAGGTGTTGAGGATCAGGCCGACCTGCAGCACGTCCTCGAAATTGTAGATGTCTTCGAGCAATGGCGGGGCGAAGGGCCAGCCCTCATTGCCGCCAAGGATCTTCTTGTCCTGCTCCTTGGAATGGTACCAGACATTCCATTCGTCGAACGAGATGTAGACCTGCTTCTTGGAGCGCTTCTTGGCCTTGATATAATCGATGACGCCGGCGACCGAGACAATATAAGCGTCGAGCTTCTCGCTCATGGCAAGATAGTTCGGCGCGTCATCGGCTTCATTGTCGAAATACATGTGCAGCGAGATGTAATCCACCTCGTTGTAAGTATGATCGAGAACGGTCGCTTCCCATTCCGGGTATGTCGGCATCTTGGCATTTGACGAGCCGCAGACCACGAGCTCGAGCGACTTGGAGAAAGCACGCATCGCCTTGGCGGTCTCGTGGGCCAGGCGGCCATACTCGTCGGCGGTCTTGTGGCCGATCTGCCAGGGGCCGTCCATCTCGTTGCCAAGACACCAGAGCTTGACGTCGAAGGGCTCCTTGCGGCCATTGGCGATGCGCTTGTCGCTCCACTCGCTGCCGCCGGGATGATTGGTGTATTCCAGAAGGTTGCGGGCTTCATCGAGCCCACGCGAGCCGAGATTGACGGCGAGCATCATCTCGGTGTTCGCCGAGGCGCACCAGTCGGCAAATTCATGCAGGCCGACTTCATTGCTTTCCGACGTATGCCAGGCAAGGTCGAGGCGCACCGGACGCCCTTCCTTGGGGCCGACGCCATCTTCCCAATTGTAAGCGGATACGAAATTGCCGCCGGGATAGCGGACGATCGGAACCTTGAGCTCGCGGACAAGATCGATGACGTCCCGGCGCATGCCATTGTCATCCGCCGTCGCGTGACCGGGCTCATAGATGCCGGTGTAAACCGCCCGCCCAAGATGCTCGATGAAGGATCCATAGAGCCTGGGATCGATCTTCGAAACGATATAACGCGGATGCGCCGTGACGGCCGCCTTCATGCATTTCCTCCGAGAATATCATAAATGGTGATTTAAATCACCTTATTAGATATCAAAGGGAAACAGCATCCATTCGTCAAGCGAAAAACCAGCAAAAGTCTGACAATTGACCGGCAGCTGCAGCCGTAAATTCAGTCAACAGATTGAAATCACTACACTATTTTGCGACCCGATTTGATGATATCAACCGGTTTTGATCCTCAGCAGAATGTCCTGATCGTAATTTCCGAATCCCTTGCCGAAAATATTGATTCCGCCGGGACGCTCGGCATCGTCCTTGACGCCGATACGAACCCGGATTGAATGATGGCCCTTGAGGTCGAGGGCGGCGAGGCTGGTCTCGGAAATCCGGACACCGTCGACATAGGTGCCGTCAGCGGAAACCCGCCAGTTCTTCAGCTTGCCATATTGCGAGCCCTTGAGCTTCCACCAGGAGGGCGTGAAAACGCCGCGCTTGTCGCCGAAATCGCCGGGTGAGGTCCAGGTGCCGACGTCGACGCCATTGATCGTCAGCGTGATGTCTGAGGGCCAGTCGGCGCTGGTGCCCGGCACTTCCGAGGACAATTCCACCACCAGCTCGAGTTCGGTAATCTCGGTATTGGCGAGCTTGGCGTTGTTGGGGAACTGATATTCGACAAAGCCGCGCGTGAACCACAACAGACCGGCCTTCATACGGTCGGGATCCAGGAAAGTGTTGGGCACATCGAGCAGGCCGATGATCCCGTCCGGCGAACAGAGACCGCAGGGCGCGGTGACCTCGAAGCCGGTGTAAAGCCCGATCGGCATCGATACTTCGATCGCGTCGTTCTTGACCGCTCGGTACTCGCTCTTGAAGACCACGAGCACTTCCTCGGCGGTCGGATAGCAGATCTTCTGGCTGCCTTTCTTCGCCTTCTGGTTCTCGGTGCGGATCAGGCCCGCATCCTCAAGCACCTGGATATTGGTCGAGACCGTCGACTGCGGCAGCGACAGCACGGAGGCGATTTCATTGACATTCATCGGCCCCTTCTCATGCAGCAGCCGCAGCATGGAAATGCGCGCCGAAGAGGCAAGGCCCTTAAGCACGGCCATGCCTTCCTCAGGGTCGATCACCAGAAAATTGCGACTCAATGGATTGCCAGCCTATGCGATTTGCACCCGAAATCAGCTTGTATATCGGGATAATTGATTCAATCAATGCGGCGCGGCGCTCCATGCACCTTTTTGGTTGAGCGACCGCGAAGAGGCCATTTGCTCCTCGGCGGGGTTGCCGCCCCGTGCGACCTCGCCAAGCGGGACATCGGGGCGCCACTTACCGAGGCCGTGAAACCCTCACCCCAGCACCTCCCTTATCGCCGCCGCCAGCCTCTCCACCCCGTCCCGCGTCTGCGCGGCGTCACAGGCCGCGTAGCCCAGCACCAGACCTTGCGTCGGGGCCGTGTTCTGGAAATATTTCGACAGCGGCGAGACGTTGATGGCCCTTCTCGCTGCCGCCTGGCTGACCTTGATGTCGTCGATGCCATCCTTGAGATAGCCCACCACCTGGATGCCGGCTTCGGCGGGAGAGAGTGTGATCTCGTCGCGCAGGCGCTCGGTGACGATCTCGCGGAAGAGCTGGCGGCGCTGGGCGTAGATGCGGCGCATGCGCTTCAGATGCCGGCTCATATGGCCTTCGGTGATGAAGTCGGCCAAGGCGGCCTGCAGCAGCAGCGGCGCGAACTGGCCGGTGGTGGAAAGCGCGTTGACGATGCGGCCTGCAAGCTCCGGCGGAAGCACCATGAAGCCGAGCCGCAGTGCGGGAAACAGGAGCTTGGCGAAGGTGCCGACATAGATGACGCGGCCGGAACGGTCCATGCTCTGGATCGCCGGCACGGGGCGGCCTTGAAAGCGGTATTCGCCGTCGAAATCGTCCTCGATCACCCACGCATTCGCGGTCTCGGCGATGTCGAGCAGGCGCAGCCGCTCCTCCATGCGCATCGTGATGCCGAGCGGATGCTGGCAGGCCGGCGTCACATAGATGAGACGGGGCGAGAAATCCAGGGCATCGAGCCGCCAGCCGCGCTCCTGGTCGACGGGGATGGGCAGGATTCTTGCGCCGGCCACAGTGAAGGCGGCCTTGGCGCCGTAATAGCCGGGCTCCTCCATCCACACGGCGTCCTCGGGGTCGAGCAGCAGGCGGGCCAAAAGATCGAAGGCGGCCTGCGCGCCGGTGGTGATGACGATCTGCTCGGGACGGCAGCGCACACCGCGCGCGGAATAGAGATAGCCGGCGATTGCGTCCTTCAGCGCCGGATGGCCGGTGACGTCATAAGTGCCGAACAGCGTCTCGCCGCCATGGCTGGCGCGGCGTGCGACCAGCCGGCCCCAGACGCCGAAGGGAAAGCTCTGCGCATCCGGCATGCCGGGGTGGAAGGCGACGTGCCCCGGCCTGCCGTGATGATAGGGCTGGCTGAGCAGTTGCTGGCCGCGCAGCGAGGGCTGGCGCAGCGGCACGGGCGGCTCCTCGGTCGGTGTCTCGCGCGGGCCTTCGGGCAGGTCGACGATGACCGGACGGGCGCCCTGGCGGTTGGCGAGATAGCCTTCGGTGACGAGCTGGTCGTAGGCGGCGACGATGGTGTTGCGGCCAAGGCCGAGCTCGGCGGCCAGCGCGCGGGTGGAAGGGAGTTCCGAGCCGGGGGGAAGCGTGCGGTTGCGGATGATGGCGACGAGGCCGTGATAGAGCTGGCGCGACAGATGCTCGGGGCTCGAGCGGTTGACGGCCAGCATGTCGAGCGGGAACGCCTGGGGCTTGGGGTGGGGGCGCATCGTTTATCCCCACCCATGGATGCAATGGCAATGGCGTGCCGCGACACGCTTGTGCTGCAAGGTCGAGTTCCTTCGCCCCCCTCTCTGTCCTGCCGGACATCTCCCCCTCAAGGGGGGAGATTGGCAGTTCAGGCGCCTCGCTTTTCTTTGCGACGTCGGCAATTGGCGAAAGCCGGCGCGACATCCGATCTCCCCCCTTGAGGGGGAGATGGCCGGCAGGCCAGAGAGGGAGGCCTCGCGCCGACGATCAATGATTTCGAGATTGTCCATCACCCCATCCTGCCACACCCGCCTCTCCGCACAAACTGGTTCCTTCATTTTCCGGAAAACTGGCCCTCGCGATGGAGACAGAGCGGCGTAGACTTCGCTCAATGACGTTGGGGCAAGACGTCGACAAAACATGTCAGGCGGGGTGCTGGGAGGGCCCCTCGCCTGACGAAACGGCAGGGTTTCGCCCCGCCGCCGGCAAGCGCAGCCATCTCCTCCCGAGACAGGACACCCCGCAGCCATCATGGCTGCGGGGCGGAAAGCGAGCAATGACGACAGTTCGACTTGGCATCAACCCCATCACCTGGACCAATGACGACGTGCCGGAACTGGGCGGCGACACGCCGCTCGAGACCTGCCTCAGCGAGACCGCGGAGGCCGGCTATGCCGGCACCGAGCTGGGCGGCAAGTTCCCGCGCGAGAGCCGCGCGCTCAGGCCCATCCTCGACCACTACGGGCTGGCGCTGGTCTCCGGCTGGTATGACGGGCGCATCTGCGAGAAGGAGGTGGACGAGGAATTCGAGGCGATCCGGCCGCATCTGACGCTGCTTCGCGACCTCGGCGCCAGGCGCGTCGTCTATGCCGACACCTCGCGCGGCCGGCATGGCGCGATCCACGAGCCGATCTCGCAGCGGCCGAAGCTGATGGACGGGGAATGGAAGGCCTATGGCGCCAAGATCACCCGGCTCGCCGAGCGGTTTTCCGATTTCGGCGTCGGCATGGCTTTCCACCACCACATGGGCACGATCGTCGAGACCGACGCGGAGATCGACAGGCTGATGCATGCAACCGGCGAGGCGGTCGGCCTGCTCTACGATACCGGGCACTGCGCCTTTTCGGGCGGCGACCCGGAGCAATTGCTGCGCCGGCATGTCGAGCGCGTCATGCATGTCCATTGCAAGGACGTGCGCCCGGCCATCTTAAAGAAAGCGCGCGAGGCCGACATGAGCTTCATGGGCGCGGTGTTGCAAGGCATTTTCACCGTGCCGGGCGACGGCGCGATCGACTATCCGACGCTCTTAAATATCCTCGCCGACCAGGGCTATTCCGGCTGGCTGGTCGTGGAAGCCGAGCAGGATCCGGCCAAGGCGCATCCCTTGACCTATGCCACGATGGGGTATCGGAATCTGAAGAGGCTGGCCGAGGGCGCGGGCTTCTACGTCCACGAGCGCAAGGCCTGAAGAAAGCATGGCGCGCCGGGGAGGGAGATGAGTTCGGTTCTGTACCAGAAGGTGGTCAAGAGCTTCGGCGCGCTCAACGTGCTGCGGTCGCTCGACCTTGCCGTGCCGGACCATAAGTTCCTCGCCCTGCTCGGCCCGTCGGGCTGCGGCAAGACGACGGCGCTGCGCATCCTGGCTGGGCTCGACATGCCGACCGCCGGCAAGGTCTTTATCGGCGAACGCGACGTCACCCGGCTGCAGCCGCGCGACCGCGACATCGCCATGGTGTTCCAGAGCTACGCGCTTTATCCGCAGATGACGGTCGCCGAAAACATCGGTTATCCGCTGTGGATACGCGGCACGCCGGATGCCGGGCGAAAAGCCAAGATCGGCGAGGTTGCCGCCGTGCTCGAGATCGGTCATCTGCTCGACCGCCGACCGCGCCAGCTCTCCGGCGGCCAGCGGCAGCGCGTGGCGCTGGCCCGCGCCATCGTGCGCGACCCGGCGGCCTTCCTGATGGACGAGCCGCTGTCCAATCTCGACGCAAGGCTGCGGCTCACCATGCGCGGCGAGATCAAGCGGCTCTGCCAGCGCCTCAGCGCCACCACAATCTACGTCACCCACGACCAGGTCGAAGCCCTGACGATGGCCGACTTCGTCGCCGTCATGCATGGCGGCGAGCTGCAGCAGATGGCGCCGCCCATCGAGATATATGACCGCCCGGCAAACCGTTTCGTCGCCACCTTCGTCGGCAACCCACCGATGAACATCCTGCCGGCGGCGCTTTGCGAGCAAGGCGTCATCGTGGCCGGCAAGGTCGTCCCACTGGACGCCGCACGGCTTGCTGCCTGCCGCGCCGCCTCCGTCGCCGAAATCGGCCTCCGGCCGGAGGACTGCAGCGCTGCCGCCGTCGCCACGCCCGATGCCCTGCCGGGCGAAATCTACGTCGTCGAACCGATGGGCAACGAGACGCTGGTCAATGTCCGCGTCGAAGGCGGCAACGTCTCGGTACGGGCCGGCCGCGATTTCCGGGGCGTGGTGGGTGAAAGCATCGGCGTCGCCTTCGACCCGGCGAACGCCTGTTTCTTCAATTCGGACGGCCTGACAGCCGTCCACAGGGTTAACAACAATGGGAGAGTGACATGATGCATTCAAGCAGACTTACTCGCCGCTCCGTCGTCAAGGCCGGGCTTGGCCTGGCTTTGGCGACCACCGCCCTCACCACGCTTGGCCTGCCGATGCCGGCCCGCGCCGCCGGAAAGAAGGTGATCATCGGCGCCTTCGCCGATGGCGGCCTGACGCCGTTCAAGGAAAAGATCATCCCGCTGGCCAAGGAGCAGGGCTTCGACATCCAGTTCCTCGAGGACGAATACGGGGTGACGCTCGAGAAGTGGTTCGCCGACGCCCAGAGCGGCGCCGGCCAGTATGACCTTTACCTGCTCGACGACCCATGGGTGCCGCAGTTCGGCGCCGCCAACGTGCTCGAGGACCTTGGCGCCGGAGGCATCGATGGGTCGGACAAGGACTGGATCGGCTCGATGATCGACATGGGTTACTGGCCGCCACAGAAGGGGCCGCGCGTCAAGGGCTTCGAGAACGCCAAGCCGACGCTGATTTGCGTGCCCTTCGTCGGCGACCTGCAGACGCTGACCTATCGCAACGACGTCTTCACCGGCGGCGCGCCGAAGACCTGGGACGAGCTGATTGCCAAGGGCAAGGAAGGCGTCGCGGCCGGCAAGATCAAATACCCGGTCGTCTTCCGCGGCGTTTCCGGCAACCCGATCGTCACCAGCTGGTATCCGGTCTTCCTGTCGTTCGGCGGCTCGTTCTTCGACGACAAGTGGAACCCGATCTTCAATTCGGCCGAAGGCAAGGCCTCGGCCGATTTCTTCGTCGGCACGATGAAGCAGAACGCGCCGAGCGGGGTGGTCGAGTTCGACTCCGACCAGGAGGGCGCGGCGATCCTCGGCGGCGATGCCGGCGCCATAATCCAATATTCGGGCAATGCGCTGAAGGCCGACGATCCCGCCCAGACCAAGGTCGCCGGCAAGCTCGATTTCGGCGTCGTGCCGAAGCAGGAAAAGGCGATCGCCCAAATGGGCATATTCATCGCCGGCGTGCCGAAATCGGCGCCCAACAAGGCGAACTCGATCGAGTTCCTGAAGTGGTATGTCAGCGCCGAAACTCAGGCCAAGCTCTCGGAAGCGGGCTCGATCCCGGTCAAGCGCAGCGCCTTCGGCATCGCCAAGCCCGGCAACCGACTGATACCGGTCGCCCTGCAGCAGCTCGACGCCGGGGCGTTGCCGCGGCCGCGCACCCCCGACTGGGCGAAGGTCGAGGAACTGCTCGGCATCGAGCTCAACAAGGCTTTGCAGGCCGGCTCCGGCGGCGGTGCCGCCCTGGACACGGCGGCCAAGCAGGTCAAGGACTATCTGACCACGGCCGGGTACTACTGATGCAAACCGGCATGCAGGCACGCAAATATCGCCTGCAGGGGGCGGGGCTCGACCTCGCCCTCCCCTATCTCATGCTGGCGCCGGGCCTGACGATCGTGCTCGGCGTGCTCGTCTATCCGCTCTGGGACGGGCTGCGCGCCAGCACCAGGGCTTACCGCTACGGCTCGCCCGTCTCCCATGTCGGCTTCCGGAACTATGTGCAGCTTTGGAGCGACGCACAGTTCCTGAATTCGCTGTGGGTCACCGTCAAGTTCGTGGCGCTGTCGGTTTCGATCGAGGCGGTGCTGGGCTTCGCGCTTGCCTTGTTCTGCCTGCACGAATTCCGCGGTATCCGGCTGCTCAGGACGGTGCTGATCATTCCCATGGTGATCACGCCGGTCGTCGTTGCCATCCTGTTCAGGCTGATCTACGCCAGCGATGCCGGCATGCTGACGGCGCTCTCAGAGGCCATGGGCGGCGGCGGGGTCCAGATCCTCGGCAACCCGCTCAATGCCTTCATCGGCCTTGTCGTGCTCGACGTCTGGGAATGGACGCCGCTTATGTTCCTGATCCTGCTCGCCGGGCTGCAATCGCTGCCGCACGAGCCATTCGAGGCGGCGCGCGTCGACGGCGCCGGCACCTGGCGCGTCTTCGCCGACCTCACCTTCCCGATGATGCGGCCGGTGCTGGCGGTCGCCATCGTGCTCCGCACCATCGATGCCTTCGGCACGTTCGACCAGGTTTTCGTGCTGACCCGAGGCGGGCCGGGCGAAGCGACGAGGCTGATCTCGATCTATGGCTACGACACCGCCTTCAAATTCCAGCAGACCGGATACGCGGCGGCGCTGTTCGTGACGATCGGCCTCGTCGTGCTCGCGCTCGCCTTCAGCGCCATCAGGCTCCTGCGCAGGATCGACGCATCATGAGCACCCGCCTGGCGCGCATCCTCACCACGATTTTCGTGCTGGCAGTGGTGCTGCTGCCGATCTACTGGCTGGTGTCCACCTCGCTCAAGTCCAACCGCGAGATCACGCAGGAAGGCACCCTCTATCCGCATGTGCCGACGCTCGACAATTACGTCAGGCTGTTCACCGAAAAGCAGTTCGGCTCCTACCTGACGAACTCGGTGGTGGTCACCTTCTTTTCGGTCGCGATAGCGCTGGTCTTCGGCGCGATGGGCGCCTACGCGATCGCGAGGTTCCGCCTGCCATTCGCCGCGGAGCGCAAGATCGGGCTCTTCCTCCTGACACTGCGCATCATCCCGCCGGTGGTGATCCTGATACCGGTCTATCTCTTGATGCTGAGCCTTGGGCTGCTCGACAGCTGGCTCGGACTGATCGCCACCTACACCGCCTTCAACGTCACCTTCTGCGTCTGGATGATGGAGAGCTTCTTCCGCGAGATCCCCGTCGACCTCGAGGAGGCGGCGATGGTGGACGGCGATTCGCGCTTCGGCGCCTTCCGCCGCATCACGCTGCCGCTGGCCGCGCCAGGGTTGGCGGCCACCGCTATTT
>NZ_VFWS01000077.1:0-23564 GCF_006443065.1 Mesorhizobium sp. B1-1-5
GCTTCGCTCCTGCTTCGCCCTAGAATGACGATCGCGATGGGCGTTTCGGCCAATCTGCAACGCATGCCACCTACCAACGCAAACAGAGCCGCCCGGTCAAAATCCCTGTGCAGTGGCACTAGAAACCCCAGTCGGCCCAAAGCGCCGGGTGGTGCCGCGTCTGCGTAGATAGAGCGACGCGATCACTCAGCTATCGAGACGCGGATCTCGTAGATATCGACGGACTTGCCCTTCTGGTCGAAATCGGAATTGACGGCGATAGTGCCGGCGGCGCCCGGGTGCTTGTTCGGGAACTGCACGTCGAACAGATATTCGTTGCGCTCGTGGCCGACCGCGTAGCGCTTGCGGCCGCAATCGCCGAGATCGCCGAAATTGCAGTCGATCGAGATCTGCGTCTCCTTGCCTTCTTCCGAACGGGCGACGATGTCGAACATGGCATGCTTGCCGGCAAGCTTCTCCAGCACGCCCTGGCCGACATCGAAGGCAATGGCCGAACCCGACGCGCCCGAGCGGATGCGCAGGAACTGGCCGGTGTCGTCCTTCATCACCTCGGCGGCGGCGTCGGACGGCGCGCTGACATGGGTCGGGTCGGCGGGCGAGAAGACGTTGATCCAGTTCTTCGACTGGTCGGCCTCGCCCGGCTTCTGCGGCGAGCCTGGCTCGGTCGGCTGCGAGGAATCCTCGTCGTCCAACGTCGGCGCCGGCTCCGGCGGGCCTGTGTTGAGCTCGGCCGCCGTCTTGAAGACACCGGTCTGCTTGGCGAAATAGAGGCCGATGCCGGCGGCCGCGAGCAATGTCGCGACGACGAAGATCGCGGTGAGCGGCAGGCGCCGGCCCCTGATGCGCCGCTCGTCGCGGTCGGGCGCGACCTGCGCGCCGTTGCCGACGGGAGCACCCGGCGAATCATCGAGCGAAGGCGCATCGGGAAGCGCTGTCTCATCCGGCATGATGTCGGGCACGCGCGGCAGCACACGCGCACGCGGCCGGTCCGAAGCATCGGGCTGGACCGGGCCGTCGACGGTGATCGAGGGCGAGGGCGCGGTTTGCGACGGCGGCAGCGGCGCGTCGACAGACGGCGCGGCCGAAATGACCGGTGCGTCGACGCGGGGATCCGGTGCGCCATTGCCGGCAGGCGCGACGTTTTCCGGCGGCAGTGTCACCTCCGGCACGGCCGGCAGGAACTCTGATTCGATCTCGGTGATCTTGGCCTGGACTGCCTTGCGGCGACCGATGGCGGCCTCCACCGTGACGTTCGGATTGGCCTGCAGGACGCGGTCGAGCGCGGCAAAGGCCGATCGATAGACCTTCTCGCGGAACGCCCGGTCCTCGGCATTGCCTTTCTCGAAGGCATTGCGGATCGCTTTCTCGATGGGGTCCAAGCGAGCTCCCTCTGCGCTTTCGCTCACAGTTGTCTGGTCGTCAGCCCCAGACGACCAATCGATCAACGGCGAGCGGCTGCCTTGCCGGCGAAAGCCATTTCGGCATTTTTTGTTGAAGAATCAACATTTTTCGTCACCGCGGCTGCAGCCGCGCCCGCCAGCCGGATGCGAAGGACCGCTTACCCGCACGCCGCCGCGGGCCGCGCCGGCGCCCGTCACGCGGTAACCGTAGATCGGAATTGCCGTCGGCAAGGCCGGAATTCACCGCCGCCCATCTTGAATTAGCGAGCGGTTGAGTCTATCACCCAGCCCATTCTGGAAGCTCAGCGCTTCCCGGGCCGCTTTAGCTCAGTTGGTAGAGCACATCATTCGTAATGATGGGGTCGCGTGTTCGAGTCACGCAAGCGGCACCAAAAATTTCCAGTAAAATCAAAGGTTTATGGCAGACGCGCCGCTAAGGCCAGGTTTCATCTTGTCCAATAGGCCACAGATAGGCCACGGCAGAGCCTGTGTTGTGGCCTATGGCCGTGGCCTTTGATTCGTAGGCCACAGAATAGGCCACACGGGTACAAGCGCCGGACGCGCAACAAAATGGCCGGGTGTGGACCCCGGCCATGACTGTTTTAGAGGTTGAGTGCAGTCGCGCTAAGCAGGGTTAAAGTCGTCGGCCGGCCGGTTTGAGCCGTTGTCAAGAATAAGTTGACGTGTGGCGCTATGTCATACACAATTCGATTTGATCGTCGGGGACGATCTCTCCCAAACCCTTAGAAAACTTGGAGCCGCCTTTATAGGCGTTGGAGCCCTTTGCAGATTCACTTCGAATTGACGGACGTGGCGCGCGCCGCGTTGGCCGAACGATACCACATTGACCGCGCGGCGCGGCGGATCGAGGGCAAGCTGGATGAACTGGACGTAGATGCTGCGATCGCTCTCGACTTCGCGGGGCTGGCGAAGACGCAACAGGGTTTCGAGGTCGCCATTGGCGTGACTTATCGCATGGCGCATGCCGACGCTGCCGCGCCGGTTGAGGGGCGCGTTGTCCTACGTGATGCAGCGGCGTCAATTGAGGTCGCGCTGGCTACCGTGGTGAGCGGTGCCGTCGATGCGCTGCTTGCGCACGCCGCATTCGGAAGGGCAGCAGCATGACGAAGCCTTTGACCGGATGGCAGCGGGAAGCAAAAGCCTTTCGGCGGATCGACCATTGGCGAGAGAACGCGTCCGCCAATGGCATCGACGGCGAGGTCCGGCTGCTTATCGAAAAGTTCGCGAGGAAGGCCGGAGCGAACGCGCGTTCGCTCTGTCGCATGTTGATCATTGATGCGCTCGCGCGCGCGGCAAAGATGAAGGACTAATCTATGATTTATTCACTCTCTAACCGGCCGATGCCTTATCGGCTCGAAGAAATCCGAAGCTGGCTGGCTGACATGTTGGCGGAGGTTGACGCCGCATTGGACGACTTGTCAGCGGGTGCCGCGATTGACTACTCGACGCTACCCACCAGCGACCCTGAAATCTCAGGGGAACTGTGGATTGACGCCGACCGCAATCTAAAGGTCAGTGCGGGATGAAGCGGCGTCCGACCAAGCCACGCCCGCCTAGATCGCCGCGACCAACGTGGCCGACTCCAGTTACGCCAAAGCTTTTGTCGCGCTGCATCATGCGGATTGGTGAGCGTTACTAACTTTCCAGGCCACTGGCCAGTTTTGGCGAGATTTTTCAGCGCACTTGTGAAATAAGTAGCCCGCTGGATACCGAACACATAGCCGCCATCCTGCATGTCGGGGTGGCGGCACTCTTCGGTCCGGCAAGTCGTCTTCATTCGACGTGTTCGCGAATCCAGCAAATCCGAAAACACGTCAAATCTACTTTGGCCGGCATGGGCGTTGCTCCTGCCGAAGCGATGCTGCGCGTCCGTGTTAAGGAGTACCTATGCCGTCCAACACCGCCCTTGTAATCGGGTTTCCCCGTGATCCGAATTTGGCTGAGAAGGCGCGCAACGCCTTGCGCCCGAATGCCAGTCGAGACGGCGCAATCGTCTATCACCTCTTCGACAGCAACGGCGATGCCAAAGCCTTGGTGGATGAACTTCACAAGTCATTCGACGGCGATCTGACAGCCTCGCTGGAACTCTTGGAGGACGGTGTTGAGGGTGAAGCCCTTTACACCTGCGATGAAATCGAGAGGGCGTTCCTGAGCGGGGAACTGACCTTCATCAACGACGCGGAAGTTTGGGGCGAACTGACTCAAGAAATCGCAAACCTCCCCATCATCGTTTCAGGTGCGGCAAAGCACACCGCCACAACTTGGAACACGCCGAAGCCTTCCCCGTTTCGGACGGTCTTCATCAACCAGTTTTCACAGCACAAGGTCGGCGAAAAGGCCGGCCGTTGTCTTGTCATGGGCGCGCTGGGCTCCAGCGGGAAGCGTTCGAAGGGCAACGTCGTCGCCATGTATTTGATGGGGCTCGACATCGATAACGGTGCCAGCTTTGAGAAGACGGCCGAACGCATCCGAGAACTCAACTACACGGGAATTTTGTATTCCACGCATAGCAGCGGGAAGGGGACCGTCGAAATCAAGCGCGACGACTACATGCGATGGGCGAAACTGGACCTTCTGCATGGCGAGCCGTCTGTCTCGGAGGCGCAGGCATATCTGCGGGCTCTTGGTCGCTACGAAAGCTTTGTAATCGACGGGATTTCCGAGATCACGACGGCGCATGAAGATACCGTCAAATTCATTTGTAAGACGACTCCCTTCGACAAGTTTCGGGTTCTGTTCCCGCTTGCCGCGCCGCTGGTCGTCGCTGAACAGCCTCAGACCCAGACCACGGTTCTGCGCGAATGGTCGAAAAAGGTCATCGGCCTCGGGCAGAGGCTTGGCGTCAGTGTCGATCGTGCTGCCGTCGATCCAAGCCGCGTCTTCTTCCTTCCCCGGCATCCGAAAGGGGCAGCGTATCGCATCGTCCTGAACTGCGGTCGCTTGCTGCCTTACGAGGAAATCCCTGTAGGCACGTCGGACGCTGACCCTATCGCGGCGGCCGGCAACGCTATGGGGTCGCGCGATCACGTCGTCATGGCGGACGGTTTCGACCTCACTACGTGGTGCGCGAAGCATGGACACGAGTTCGACATTGCGCAGCTTTTTCACGATGAAGCATCGGAGCGCATTCGGCTGGACCATGGCAACGACAAGCTCGCAGTCGAATGCCCAACGGACCATTTGCATTCGAATCCGGGTGATCCCGAAGATCTAGGTTGTTACATCCAGTCTGCGGGGATGAGTGCAGAAAGCTTCAATTTCGGCTGCACCCATGCCGGTTGCGCGGCGCACGGTCGAGACCGGTTGAAGATGCTCTGTGCGGCCATTGATGCGGGCTGGTTTTCTTCGTCCTCGCTTGCGAACGGGGTTTATCTAGTCGAGAGCGGTGGCGAGGACGAGCGAGCCGGAGGCGGTGACTCGGATTTGCGCGCGGCGGCTCTCGGCAACAAGCCGGCACGAGCGCGAGTGTTTGCGGAGGCAAAGACGGCCGCCGCGCTGTTGACCGAGGATAGTCCCGACGAGGACGTGGAGGCCATCCAGCGCCTCGCTGCCGTTCTGCGGGAAACCGAGAGCGAACGCGTCGTCAAGATCATGAAGGACAAGACCGGGCTCGCTGTTGCCAAGCTGCGGAAAGGGATCGACGCGTTGCGCGGTTCCGAGAGCGAAGCCAAGTCGCCCTATCACTTCGCCACCTTGGAAGCCGGTATCAAGGCGCTGAATAAGGAAGTCGCCATGGTCGAGCGCGGGACTGATGTCATGATCGTCCAGAAGCGTGAAGAAGAGGACGGATGGAAGAGCATCCGAGCCGCTCGAACAGTCTTTGCCCCTTGGAAGGTGGGCAAAGGGGACGACATGACGCCGCTGTTTCCCTTGTGGGAAGAATCCCACCTGCGGGACTATCGCACTGAGGTTGTCTTCAATCCCTATCGGCATGGTGATGCCGATCCTACGCCGCAAGAGCATTACAATCTTTACAAGGGTCTCGCCGTCGATCCGGTCGCGGGCGATTGGATGTCCCTACAGCGTCATCTCTTTCACGTGGTCTGCAATGGCGACACGCGCCTGTTCCGGTTCATGATGGGCTGGGCAGCGGACCTCTTTCAGAATCCCACTATCAAGCCCGGAACGGCCCTTGTGCTCCATGGCTTGAAGGGCACGGGCAAGACTCTCCCCTTCGTGCCCCTTCAACAGATTCTCGGCTTGCGGCACAGCGTCAAGGTGAATAACCGCAAGCATCTCACGGGCAACTTCAACGAGCATATGGCAGGCAAGTTGCTTGTCGTCGCCGAGGAAAGTTTTTGGGGCGGGGACAAGGAAGCCGACAGTTCCCTAAAGGACCAGATCACGAGCGATACGGTGTTGCTGGAAAAGAAGTTCGCCGACGCTGTCCCGGTCCGCGACTATAGGCGCTTCATCATCCTGTCCAATGCCAGCAGCGTGGTTCGAGCAACGCCCGATGAACGGCGCTACGCGGCGACGACCGTGAGCGATGCCCGTATCGGGGACACGGAATATTTCGACGCGCTGGTGGCTGACATTTATGGCGGCAAGGTTGCCCCGGCGATGCTCCATGATCTTCTCAATCTGAACATCTCGGATATCGACCTCCGCCGTCCGCCGAAGACGGCGGCACTGGTCGGACAGATCATCAACGCTTTGCCGGCCGATGAACGTTGGATTCGGGGCGTGCTCCTGTCCGGCTCTTTCACGGGAACAGACGGCGCGGACCTTCTAGACGAACGCACGGCCGATAAGTGGCTGAAGGAGTCGATCAAGATAACCAAGGAAATGGTCCGCGAGAGCTACCGGTCGGCGGTCAAGCCTTATGGAGGCGGGCAGGTCGATCCGGGCGAGATCGGCACGTTCTTCCTGAGCAAGTTCAAGGGCACCGAAGCCGAGATCGATGACACTCGATCGGGGCGTGGTAAGCGGGAATACGTGCTGCCGCCGCTGCCGGAAATGATCGCTGCTTATGAACGCAATTGGACTCCGCTCGATCCTGATACGGCCGAGGATGAGCGCGACTTTATCCGCGCCGCTGACAAGAACGACCCGGATGAGCGCAGACGGGTCGAAAAGGACGCCGACGACTTCATCAATGCGTTCTTTAAGCGGTGAGAGCCGGCAGTCTGACTCCACGGACTCCACGGTGAATCGCAGTCTCTACAGGAATTAGAAATTTTCATCCGCCTGACGTTGCCGAGTCCGGTGCGATGCGACGGGAGCAATTCGAAAAATTTCTATTTTCACGCGTAACTTCAAAACACCCTGGATTCCCCTGGAGCCCCTGGAGTCATTCTGCACTCAACCTCTTCGTCTTGCCTCCCCGCCAAAGACCGCCGATCGACACACGCCGGTATGCCGGCACACCACGCCAGCGCCAAGGCCGCCGACCGTTATGACCGAGAGCCACCCGATCCAATGGGCCAAGCCGCCGCGACGTGAGCCAGGTCGAACCGGGTGAGTTTCCCCGAAAGGCGCACAAGGTTGAGTGCAGATGAACCCGACTTGGGATCGCTCTCTTGCCAGGGATCGATCAGTATCAACCGATGCGAGGCTCGATCCGCCGGCTGGGTGCAGCGTACTCAGTAGTGTTGCCAGCGTGTTCGGTAATCCGCCGCAAATGATTCTCGATCAGCGCTAACAGGGCGATAATCCCGCACAAAATGGATGCAATTGATAGGCCGACAACGGCTCCGGTGAGATAACCGAATATCGATGAGACGCCGCTCACCTCTGCACGCTGACCGAAGATTACCATCGAGCTAAGGATGATTACGATAGCAAGTATCTTGTTAAATAGGACTAGTATGTCAGCAAGTGCGCGATTCATGACGGTTCCCCCTTATTGCATTTCACCCATCAATTTTGACCTACACGGCTTAAAAATTCGTACATTTGGTGAAGGAAAAATTGTCTGTCGCACCGGGCTGCTTCCAGGGATGCAGTTCAGATTATCCGGCAGCGTGAGGCACCTTTGGTATCGGTGCGGCTACATCATCGAACTGCATCATCTGCTTTGCATACTGCTTCCGTTGTCTTGTCGTGATCCTCCGCCCCCAACGCTTGACGGCTAATCAAGCCTATGGTCGGTTGCATCAGGCATATAGGGGGTCATTTTGAGAATCGGGTTTGTCGCCGCCACACTCGCGGTAGGATTTAATTGCATTGACGTGACAGGCAGCTTTGCGCAAGCGCCGGACTATAGTTCACTGGGCCCCGCCAGCGCGGCTTGGCTGAAATGTCAGGAATTTGAGGTAAAGAAAGATGTCCGCGCCTACGGAAAGGACGCACAACCTGAGTCGATCGCAGACATGGCCTTTCTCGATTGTAAAGACTTGGAGGATGCGATGAAACGGGAAACGCTTGGAGCGAATGTAGATTCTGATGCTGGCAAGGCGCTATTCATGCAGTACAAAATTGAAATGCATGAACTACTGTCGAAGATGGTCGTGAAGCTGCAAAGGCAACAGCCGTAGACGCGCTCCCAATTGACCACTGCCCACCACGACCGAGAGCGCGGGGCCCCGCCAACCGACACGCCCGGAGCCGGCACACACGCCAGCGCCAAGGCCGCCGATCAACAAGGCCTTGGATCAAAATGGTTTGGGACTCTGCCGGCCGCGTCGTGCGGGAGCGGTAGATCATCTGCACTCAACCCGTGTCATCCCCCACGCATCGCCCGTACAAAGGACGTGACGAACGCTCGAGCTATCGGGGTTGAGTGCAGACCGGTGCCGCTTGGACAATAGAGGAATAGCAAATTGACAGTATCAAGAGGCCGCGTTCGCCAAGCAGTTTTGCGCGCCCTTCTTCGAGAGTTTCCGGGAAGGCGTATTGAGGTCGAAGGAAAGGAGGTTCGGTTCTATGCCGATGGTGAACCAAGCCAAGTTATCACGGTGACCGTGGCCAACACGGCACACAGGGCATCACACGAGGTTGAACTAGTTCAGGAATGGGCAAGCGAAAGAGATGCGGGCGAGCACGATGAGATAGTGCAGGAGATAAAGACGGTCGCTCACGATCTTATGGCCGAGTTAAAGGAAAATCGAACGTACGTCACCAAAGTGAGCATCAAGGCATTGAGCGAATCTCTTTCGAGTTTTCTTGGTAGGGTGTTCGTAGGTCGCCCGCTGATAATTACAAAGTACGGAAAGCCGGACGCTGCGATATTGTCAATCGAAGATGCAGAAAGGCTCTTTGGGGCAAAATTTTGGGAACATCCCTGAGTAAGAGGTGCCTTATGCGGATTGTTGAACTAAAGCAGGGTTCGTTAGCGTCATTATTTGATCTGATCGAAAGCCAACCGGGTGACTATCGGCACTTATTCCGTGGACAAGCAAATGCCGCATGGGAAATAATCCCATCATTGTATCGAGTTGATCATCTCGGAATTGGAGGTAACACGCTAGAAGAGAGCTATAATCTATTTGAGGCTAGCTGGGTCAATCGGTTCTTCGATGACGGACTTCCCTATTTGCCGACGATCACCAGAAGTTTTTCCAACGACCGCATTCTAGCCCAACACTTCGGCCTCCCAACCCGGTTCCTCGATTGGAGCCGCGACCCCTTGGTTGCCGCATTCTTTGCCGTAGAAGACCCGCGAAACACAGAAGACGCAGCCATTTTCATGATCCTGCCCGACGCCGAATATTTGCCCGAGCAAGTTCGTAGCCTGGGGCCGCACAAGGCAATTGCTTTACGACCGCCAGCAATTGACGGACGCATTATAGCGCAGAAGTCGATGTTTACATTTCACCCTTACGGCGGCGACTCGAACCAGCCGTTTGTTCCACTCGATCAACGCCCCGACATGGGAAATCAGATAACGACCAAGACCGGTGTAGAAAGAGGATTCGCCAAGATTATCATCCCAGGACCCTGCAAGCGAAAGCTACGGCATACACTTCTTGGCATTGGCTATGATCGCCGAAATCTATTTCCGGGCCTAGATGGCGTCGGTGCGGATGCGGGAGCGCGCGCCAAAACCGGAACAATGCCCCATTGAGCTACGCGCCTCTCGCGGGTCCTTCGCAAGAGGGCCAAAAATAACAGTTTATCTTGTATGTTCCCGGTTACTTTTGGATACCTTCACCGGATCACACAGAACGTTCGTTCAGGGAAGAAGTCTGCCCTGTATCACCGTAACTCTACAGCGCCTTCTGCACTCATCCCCTGCCGGCGCAGTTTGAAGTTGTCCCGATACTGGCCGAAGCGGCGTTCGATCTGGTCAATGGGAATGTATCGGATATCAGCGGTCTTTGTGTGCGGAGCGTTGCGCTGTGCCTGCGCATCAGCCTCTGACCGGGGGATGATGTAGACGTTCCGAGCGTTGCTTCCATCGGCAGCTACTATGACGATCGCCAGCCAATCGAATTCATCGGTTGCCAGATACTGCACGTAAGCCGCGCCCTTTTTGTACGTCCTGGCCTTGACAGAGACCCGTTGGGGTTCGCCGGCAACAGGTTGTGCGATGACATCGTAGTGGGGCCAATTGTCGGGCACTTTTAGCGCTGGCACACCGGCCAATGTAAGTTCGGCCGCGACGATCATCTCGGCCGCATCGCCCATCTGCTTCTTTGTGAATAGTCTTTCTGCTTGATCCACCGTGGCCTAGCCTCTTTCAATTTGGGCGCTCAGCCTACTCGGCGACAGTTAAAAAGTTGAACCGGCCCGGATTCGATCTGGCCCGCTGCACTCGACTCAGGACGAGCCACAGAAGCAGGGGGCTTGGGACCCTACAGTTTCAAATTTGAAGAAAAATCCCAGCCGAAAAATCCGCCCCTTAACCCTTCTTTCTTAGTGTTAAAGCCGGCCCTCAACCGGTTAACCATCGTCCGAAAAAATCGAGTCCAATCAATGTTTTAAGAGCACAACGCGCGTTGCCGTTCCTGAATTGCATGGTATTCTATCGATTATCCGATGGAGGCCGCATTCATGACCCGCTACGTCGTCTATCTCCGCCTGTCCAAAGCTCGCAAAGGCGAAGCCGGACTCGGCATCGAAGCGCAACAGCGCGACGTTGACTTGTTCCTCGCCACCTATGCCCACAACCCCGAAGTGCTTGCGACCTTTACCGAAGTCCAGTCGGGCGCGGACGATGATCGACCCGAGCTTGCCAAGGCGCTGGCGCTGGTTCGCAGCACGCCGAATGCGGAATTGCTGGTGGCCAAGCTCGACCGCCTATCGAGGCGTGTGAGCTTTATCGCCAAGCTCTTGGAGGACAAGCGCGTGACCGTTCGCGTCGCATGCATGCCGAACGCCGACGCATTTCAGCTTCACATCTACGCGGCGTTGGCTGAACAGGAACGCATCTTCATTTCCAAGCGCACGATCGCCGCGCTTGCTGTGGCCAAATCGCGCGGCAAAGCGCTTGGTGGCATCCGGCCTCATACGGAGCGGCGAAATGAGGCGTTGAAGGCGCAAGCCGATGCCCGAGCGTTGAAGTGCATTACGGTCATTGGTCCGATGCGAGACTCAGGGAAGACCCTGGCCGAGATCGCGAGCGCTCTCACAGTCATGAACATTCCGACCGCGCGCGGCGGGAAGTGGAGCCCGACCACTGTAGCCGACATACTGCGGCGGGCTGCATAGCATGCGGTTCATCCTTGCTCTCGCCTCGCTTGCCTTCTGGCTGTTCGTTCTCAAGGTCGTGCTTGCGTTTTAGATGATCCCGACGCGGCAAGCCTCCTAGCCTATCGACCTCGCAAGCCCGGCCATCGCGCCGGGCTTTTCCGTTGCATAGGGCGAGACGTAATGAGCGAGGTTGGGCGGGCCGTGTCGTTGAGGGTTGCATGCAGACGCTCGAAGCCTTCCGGTTCAAAAAGGAAATCGGTTCCGGGACTCCCGCCGTGGACCCGTTGGGGACGTATGGGGGTAAGGCGGCCTTGGGCCGCACACTGTACTCATGACTAGATACTTAAAGTTTTTTCGCCGGTTTAGCTCTGCACTCAACCCAAGCCCTCTGCACTCAACCCTATCTAGCGTCACAATCGCGGCCGTCGATCTTCGTGGCCATTCTGTGGCGGTAAAAACGGATGAGTGCAGAGAGACGAAGTCCTTCCGGAAAACGGTTCCCTCTATACTATCTAAAGTTTCTGTAATGTTGCTGAGCCACAGGACGATTTTCCTAGACTCCACTTCCGTAGCGATGGTAACCTTCGATCAAACTGGATATATCGACACATGAGAACCAAGAGCGGCATTCAATTTTCCACTTATCTGACTCCCGACCAACTGGCTTGGTTGCGGGCCAAGTCGAACCGCAACCGCAACAGCGTTTCCAGCGAGCTTCGCGCCCTGCTGGAAAAAGAAATTCGCCGGGATTCTGTTCTGTCGGAAATCGACCGTTGTCTCGCTTGATCACCGTCTCGATCCCGGACGCACTCGACCGATTTGTTTTGGAAGAGCAGCGCCGCACCGGCCGATCGGCTCAGGAAATCATCCGCCTGTCCCTAGTACAGCGCGAGGTTTCGGTTCGTCGGTACCTCGCGCAGGAAACCACTCTATTTGAAGATTGAAGAGGAAATGAAATTGACCAAGAAAAACGCAAACCCGTTCACGATCAAATTTCGAGACGGTCGCATCATTGACGATCTCGACTACCAAAATGCGGAAGAAGCCGTCCGGCTCTATGGTGCGCAGTGGACGGACTATAACGCCGCCTTCACGGCCATTACCGACGCTCGCGAAGAGCAGCGCCGGACCAAAACGATTAATGCAAGGGCGGACTCATGAACGCCGCCCAGAGCGATTTTCTGGCCTCGCATGGGGTCACGTCGGTGCAGGAAATCGCCGACCCGATGGTGCGACTCCTTTACACGGAAATCGACGGACGGCCCGACGTAGTGGAAGTGAAGGAAAGGGACAGCCTGACTGGCGCGCAGCGCGAATATCTCGCCAGCTACGGGGTTGAGTCGCCCGAACAGTTGGAACCTTTTGCTCGGTCCATTTTCGACGCGTTCGGAGAACCCAAGGCAGAAACGGATACCGGCAAGGCATCGAAGTCTTCCGGCTCGCCCGAACTCGACGTTCACAAGATCGCCGCCGCGAACCTCACGCCTCTGACTCGCTCCCAGTTGGTCGATTGGCTGGCCGTTTTGAAGCAGGACTATCACGAAGGGATGCGCGGCTTGCCTCAGCACCAGCGCACCAGCCGTTTCGAAATCGAGACCGCCCGACTCCATGTTGGCCCTTATTTGAAGGGCTGACCAAAGTTTTCGGCCGAGCTTCACCGGCCGAGAAAGTCGCTCTTTAGGAGATGCGACTGCCCCACGTCCGCGATACCCCGCGCGGTTTCGTGGGGCACAGATTCAGCGCTGTGCCTCCTCACCGCCCATGGCCCCGTCACTTCGCTGGATCAGACCTTCCGGGTCGGCGATGAAACCCCGCCCGGCGAACCCCGCGCCGGGCGGGACCATTTTAGAAGAAAGCGAGACCATGGTGAGCACACGGCGCGAGGAAATTCAGGTTCAATTGGATCGGCTGAACGCCCGCCTTTTGGTCACGCTAGACATTCGCGAACGGCACCGCCTTTTGAAGGTGGCGCGTGAGTTGAAGACGGAACGGGCATCCCTTCCGTTGCCGGGTGAACCCGCAAGATGAGCGCCGCGAGAGACCTGTTGGAGGCGCTGGAATTGCAGGCTGAGAATCTACGCCGCCAGATCGCGCGGCAGGATGCAGAGCACCGGCCTGATTACCCGCAGTTGGCAGTCAGCCTGCAAAAGGTTGAGCGGGACATTGAGGCGTTGGACGGGCTTTTGAGTGAATAGGATATGGCAATCAAACGCAAAGAACGGCTGGCAGAACCCTTTTCAGTTCGACTCCCAATCGACGACCTTGCTTATGCCGAAAGTGTCGTTCGCGACTTTCACCTCTCGGGAGTAGGCGAGGTGCTGAGACTGGCGCTCCGGGAGTACCGAAAAGCAGCCGCGCGCCGTGCCGTCGTCGGCGACTGATGTTGCGGTGCCAATGACGCGTGCTGATGAGTGGATTGACTTCATGGCGCATGCTGCCGCGTCGACTCATATGGTCAAGGCCTATGTCGCCGCGACCAAGCAGCCGGCTCCGATCACCAAGCAGGATTGTGACCGTGCGGTCCTGACGAACCCGGCCGGCGTTCTAGCCAACTTCCTCTATTGGGCGACGATCGCCCAATGGGGCAGCGACGGCGTACCCCAAGAGTTCTGGAAAGCCGCCAAGAGGCGTTGGCCAAAACTTCGGTCGCCACATCCTCCTGTGTGAGGTTTTCCAAAGCGACTTGCCGCCTGAGGCTGGCGTTCTTAAATCTAACGTCCATCCAAATAGCGGGGAACCCCATGCTCACTTCGGAAGCCATCGCAAAGGCCAAGTTGAACACGCCCTACGGTACAAAAGACCGTTTTCACGAGCACGACGATTGCATCAGGATCGCCTACGAGTGGCTAGATGCTCAAAAGAAGATCCAAGGCCCGACGCCCAAGACGCGGCCACTGAAACATCTTATTGAGCAATGGGCAGGCCGCTACGTTTCCCAAAATGACGTTGAAGTCGCGGCGAACATGCATCCAGAAATCTTCGGCACATACCCTCATTTCAATATCAGCACGCGCTTGATCGAGCCCAGCCCCTCACGTCTTGTTGGGATTGCGGAAGCGCATACGCAATCCTACAAAAACAGGAAGCCCGAAGTGACTTACGCGTTCAAGGAATGACGCTGCTTAGGTTCCTGCCCAGGTGCACTGGTTCAATCCGCCTATCCCCGTGAAGACCCAGCAACCGGCTAGCTGCCAAGGTAGAGGGGCGCGCCTTCTCACGAATCTGTATGTCTCCCTGCCGCTATTCACACCCGACCGCCTGTCAGTATTGCGGTGCAGACGTAGGGCAGTCAGAATGGAGCACGACACTTAAAGGTCCCGTAGCGGCCATCAATGTTTCTTGGGGAGGAATTTCCCAGCCTTGTGTTGTTCGAACCGAATCCGTTCATCCTCAATGTAAAGCTTGTTTTGCTCTTCGACCCGCTCCGCATTCTGCGCATACCAATCTTGCATACGCGCATCCTCCATATCGCGGAATACCCGATCTAGCGCATCTTTGACGTCAATAGCGATTTGGTCAACTTTCGACGGTTGGAAAGGCAAAGCTCCGAGCATCTTAATAATGTTGTCGAGTTCCGCGCTATCCAGAAACAAGCGGTTGGAAGCAACATCGCAGAGCCACTTCAAACCCTCTCTGTAGCCGCCAGTTTGAAACCACTTATCGGCCTTCGGTGAGAAACTGTCTCTAGAACGCTTGAGTTCGACCGACTGAGTAAACAGGACGAGTCCGCTTATATGAGTGAGTGCCTCTGTCTCGTTCGCCTGAGAAACCGATCCCAACCACTCAATTAGTCCCCGCTTGTATCTACTCACTTGCTTGAAAGGGTTGAGATAGTGAGCCCCTGCTTTAATCTCAGTGCCGTCGTTTGTGGTCCAGAGATAGTTCTCGGATATGGCGATCGTTCCGCCGTAGTTTTTGAAATCGATTATGGTAATAGATCGCGGACTGAGCACCAGCGCGTCGAGTTCAAATTGACCAACTTTGACGTTGCCGATAACACGGACATCGCCTTTGCTTTGCAAATGCTCGGAGCATAGGCGGCACAGCCTGTCGAACGCATCGTTCTCTTGTGTATGCAAAAACGGCGAGCGTCTGTAAGTGTGAACCGGCATTAAGGGACCTCTGGGTTTTGATGGACAAAGGGTAAGGCGCGGCCCTTCAGTCGGCCACTCTTTTCTGACATCGCGGGGTGTCTTGGCCTGGGCTACGGATTTTCGTCACCGACAAGCTTTGGGAGATCGCGGACATTGTTGCGCTGATCGAGGAGAAGGATTTCGATCAAGAAACCACGCGCCCGCTTTGCTATCGCGACATGTTTGGGGTCGCTTCCTTCAAGAACCGTTATCGTCATGACGCGGTCTTGGCGTCACGCTTGGCAACGATACCCTGAATCCAATCCTCGATTTCGGACAGCACCCAAGCCACACGCCCCGGACCAAGCTTCACGCGCTTGGGGAAGCGTCCAGCTTTCTCCAGCCGGTCGATATGTTGAGGCGAATAGGGGACGAACTCTTTCAGTCCCTTCTTACTGACAAAGCGGATAACGTCCTTCATTCGGGTCCTCTCGTTTGACGCACAACGAGAACGGCGCGGCAAAGCGCAGTCTCTCGACTGCGCTCAACCCGTTCGGACGTTGACAAAATCCGGTGAGTTCTCAGGCGTGCGCTCGCTAGCACATGTCACGACATGCTTGAAGCGAATGTTAGTAACGCCTTCCTATGCCGCCGCGTCGATCACCTCAGATTCGGTCTTCGACTTGACCAATCCTTCAATATGATCCGACCATGATTGAAGCGCCTCACGCTTCTCATCGACATACTGATATCGGTTGTAAATCTTCGCTACGGCTGTCATCGACGCCGCCTTGTGATTCAGAATGTGCTCGATGATGTGAGGCGGAACCTGTCGCTTGCCTAGATTGGTCGCCAAGGTGCGGCGTAGATCATGCTGGGTCCAGTTTTCCAGTGGCTTGCCGTCGATAAGCGTCTTCTTGTCCAAATCCTTCTTGCACTTCGAATAACCCGAGAAATGACTCTCGTCGTTCCCGCGCGCCGGGAAGACGAACGTGTCGCTTAGCTTCGGGACGCCCCGGAGAATGGTCAGTGCCTGCGTCGAGAGTGGAATGATAGTCGGGTCTTCATTCTTGGTCCGGTCGCCCGGTATCTCCCAAAGGCCAGTTTCGAGGTTGAGTTCAGACCAGCGCATCGCAGCGACCTCAGTCCGCCGCTGGCCTGTCAGCATGAGCAGCTTGACGATGTTGCCATAAGGATAGCCGACCGCAGCGCAGCCTTTCCAAATGGCCTCTAATTCGGCGCTAGAAACGACACGCTCACGGGTGACCTTCGGAGCAGGATCAGGCAACCCGTCGCAAGGCGAGACCGCTATGAGCCTCTGCGGCGGCTTGCGACACCAATTGAAGAACGCTCGCATATACCAAAACGCCGTGTTGGCGGCCTGCGGCTTGCCGGACGCGACGATCTTCTTGGTTATGCTGGTGATGTCGGAGTCGGTCACGTGATGAACCGAACGACTACCAAGCGCCGGCACCAGATAGGCGTCCAGACTGGCCTTGACCAACTTCCACGAGTCCCATTTAGGTTTGCCGGTCTTTTCAAAGTTCGGTCCTTTGCACTCGGATTCAATGAACTGTGCGACCAACTCCTTGACGCGATCGGAAAGCTTTCGCTTTTCTTTTTTCTTCACGCCCTGCGGATCGATTCCCTTGGCGATTTGCGAACGCGCATCCTGCGCTTTGTTGCGCGCATCCAAGAGCGAGATGTCTGGATATCGTCCAATCGTGAGGCGAAGGGGGCGGCCCTCGAATCGGTATTTCAGCACGAAGGTTTTCGACTCCTTGCTGATGCGGACGAACATGCCGGCGATCTTGCCATCGCGGATTTCGTATTGCGCCTTTTCCGCGCTCGGCTTGGCGTTCTTCAACTGCAACTCCGTCAACGCACTCATAGACTCAATCTCCAAATAGGCCACATATAGGCCACACCCAAAGCGGTGCTGGCATGTTCATGCATGAGAAGACAAGAGCACGCAAAGCCTTATGAATCAAGGGTTTCGGGGCTTGCTAAGTTCACTGGTGAGATGATATGAGAAGCTTAGTTACGATATTCGTAATGATGGGGTCGCGTGTTCGAGTCACGCAAGCGGCACCAAAATTTCTCCACGAGAACCAAACAATTAGCGGAGGCCGAGCGCTTGAGCGGTCTGCCGTGAACCATGGGCAATGGGGCGGGTGACAAAGATCATCGGCGCCGGCGACCTGCCCCAACGGAATAAGGGGCTATATCTTTGGTCCTTTCGGACCAATGCGTTCGGCAGGATGGACCTCGGTCGATTGTGGGCTGGCGGGCAAATCAGACAGTCTCGCGATCGCACCGGCTGATAACCCCAAGCCCCCCGCCCTATCGGTCGGTGCATGCCCGGCTTGCGGATCTCAAAATCCTAACCACAAAAAGCGAGCCGGGCTTCCATCCGCGTGCCCATGCCGAGACGCAATTTGTCGGAAATGCAATGAGGAGTTGGACGGTCTATCACGTCGATTTCAGAGCAGCGGGCAGCAGACCGCTTCTGACTGAAATCGGAAGCGTTGAAGCAGACAATCTTTTGGCAGCGGTGACGAAGGCACAAGCATTGTGGCCCGATGAAAGGTCAATGACCGTCCGCCCGGCCACAGAAGACAGCCAATCGGCACAGCCGCCGGCCCCACAGCGCGACACCGATTGAATCCGAGCAGCGATCGGGCCGCC
Source organism: Mesorhizobium sp. B1-1-5 (assembly GCF_006443065.1). Lineage (NCBI taxonomy): Bacteria > Pseudomonadati > Pseudomonadota > Alphaproteobacteria > Hyphomicrobiales > Phyllobacteriaceae > Mesorhizobium > Mesorhizobium sp. B1-1-5. The sequence goes on from NZ_VFWS01000077.1 coordinate 17,759, forward strand.
CGCTTCAGCTCCAAAACCTTGACATGATCTGGCCACGCCTACGGTGCTACCCGGCGTGTCTCACAAGCGGCATCATCCTCACGCCTTCCCAGGCTGCACCACGTGATCGGCGCATCTCGGCCATTGTCGGGAGCAGTTGTTGGTGGGAAACTCCCTTCGTCAGCATGGGAGGTCGAAATGCCCAATAGTTTCAAGACCGGAGACGTCGTCAGGCTGAAATCCGGAGGCCCGGAAATGACCGTCAGCGACGGGGCGGCGTCCGGCACGTATCTGTGCCACTGGTTCAACCGCGAGGGCGACGTCTGGACGCCGCAGCATGCTGGTTTCAAGCAGGACCAGTTGGTGGCCGTCGACCAGCCGAGATAGCCGTCGCCCTCCTGCCCTTAGGAATGCTTCGGTCCGGCTGTGCCGGATCCGGTAGGTTTGTTGTCCGGTCGAAAAGGACCGACGGATTTTGCGCTGTCTCGCGTTCAATGGCTGAAGCGTGGCCGCCAACGGCCGCGCCCAACCGGAGACGAGAGCATGATCCGCCCCACCATATTCGTCGTTGCCCTTGGCTTGCAGACCGCGTTCGCGGTCGCCCAGACAACGACGCCCACACCTGTCCCCGCGCCGGCCCAGACGACGCCGGACACGTCGGCTGCCGCCAAGTCGGACCTCAGCAAGTCCGGCCTGACACTGGCAAAGTTCGAGGCGCGCCGGGAGAAGGCGTTCATCCGGGCCGACAACGACAATGACGGCAAGGTCAGCCTCGCCGAATGGACCGCTTTCCAGACCGCGCGCAAGACCAAGGGCGATCCGGCCAAATCCTTCGCGCGCATGGACACCAACAAGGACGGCTTCGTCGACAGGGGCGAGCTCGACGCCTTTCTCGCCAAGCGCTTCGCCAGGCTCGACGAGAATAGCGACGGCGTGCTCGGCGCCGACGAGAGGCCGGGCCATAAAACCGCTCCCAATCAGGAGCAATGACCAAGAGGCTATGCCGCACAATGACAGCCGCGAGCGTCCCGATTGATGGGCGCCGATCCGGACGAGGAACTGGTACGCCGCATCGGCGCCGGCGACACCGCCGCGGTGCAGGCGATGGTGGCGCGCAAGCTGCCGCGCATCCTGGCCCTGGCCACCAGGATGCTTGGCGACCCGGCGGAAGCAGAGGACGTCGCCCAGGAGACTTTCGTGCGCATCTGGCGCCATGCCTCGGGCTGGCGCCAGGGGCACGCACGCTTCGACACCTGGGTCCACCGGGTGGCGCTCAACCTCTGCTACGACCGGCTGCGGCGCCAGCGCGAATGGACGACGGACGAGCTGCCGGAGGTGGCCGATGAAACGCCGCTTCCCGATGCCTTGCCTGGCGACGACGAGCGCAGGGTCAACCAAGCGCTGCAGCGCATCGCGCCGCGCCAGCGCGAGGCGATCGTGCTGGTGTATTATCAGGAGCTGTCCAACATCGAGGCCGCCGGCGCCATGCAGGTCAGCGTCGATGCACTGGAAAGCCTGCTCGCACGAGGCCGGCGCGCCTTGCATGCCATGCTCATTGGAGACGATGGCGATGACTGAGACAGCAAAGGCATTGCCGGCGTTGCGGGCAAGGACGTGGGGGGCCACGTCGGGATGGCGGAAGGGGGAACGGGATGGCTGAGAAGAGAACGAAAGGGCGGATGGATGCCGGGCGCTTCGCTGCGCTGGCGGATGCCTATGGCAGCGCCTTGCACCGCTGGCCGCCGGGCGAACAGGCGGCCGCGATGCTGTTTGCCGACACCAAGGAGGGCCGAGCTATCCTGGCGCGCGCCGGCAGGCTCGACGCCATCCTCGACCGGCATCGCGTCGAAATACCCAGCCCGGCACTGCATCGCATGATCGTCGCCCGCGCCGCGACCGAGATCAGGCAGGAGCGCCGCCGGCGGTTCTGGTGGCTGGGCTTCGGGCTTGCCGGCGCCGGGCTGGCCGGTGCCGTGGCGGGGCTGGCGCTGGTGACCGTCGTCAGCCCGGATATCCAGCCCGATCATTATGTGATGGACGCCAATGCGACGTCTTTCGGCGACGCCGGCCCCGATGCCGACCAAACCGAGGAGGATCTATGAACCCCCGTCTTGTCGCGGCATCCCTGGTGCTCAACGTCTTTCTGATCGGCGCGCTCGCGGGCGGCGCCGGCTGGCTGATCGGCAGGTCCAATCCGGGCTATTCGCTGGAATCGGTCGGCGGCAGGCTGCCTGCCGCCGACCGCAAGATCTTCCGCCAGGCGTTGCGCGAGGTTCGTCGCGAGTCCCGCGATGTTATTCTCGACGGGCAGACCGCGCGGCGCGAGGCGGCGAACCTTCTGCAACAGCCGACTCTCGACACCAACGCGCTTGCCGCCGCCCTGGAGCGGGCGCGCAACGCCGATGTCACCATGCGCACCCGGCTCGAGCAACGCATCATCGAGTTCGCCGCATCGGGCTCGCCGGAAGACCGCCGGCTGCTGGCGGACGCCCTGCTTCGGCGTGCCGGCAGGCAGCTTCCCGCAAAAAAATCGCCATAGCAGCGACGGAAATGGCGAGCACGCCCCGTTCAAGAGGACGAGGGACAGGCCTGTGACCGCCTTTGGCGGCAGGTTCTCTTCAATCTCGAAACCTTCGGGAGTATCGCATGAACAGTCTGACGAAATATTCGGTCGCGGCTGCGCTCGCCCTCGGCGGAACGGCCGCAGCAACCGCCGCCTCGGCGATGCCGATCGCACCGGTTGCGCCGGCGCCCGCAATGATAGAGCGCGTCGCCTGGGGCTGCGGTCCGGGTTGGCATCCCAACCACTGGGGCCGCTGCGTGCCCAATCGCCGCGTGATCTATCCCGGCTATTACTACTGGGGCGGACCGCGCGTCTATATCGGCCCGGTCTGGCATCCCTACCATCGCTGGCACCACTGGCGCCGCTGGTAACAACCTTCACGATGCCGGTGCTGCGGCCGGCATCGTGAGGATCCCCGATGATCCATGAACCCGACGCGATCTGCGCCGGCTTCAACGGAGGCTTTGTTGGCCGCACCATTTGCAAATTCCGTCTCGCCGGACCCCGCCCTGGTGGCGCTCAACCGCTTCGGCCTCGGCGCGAAACCCGGCGCCGAGTTTGGCAAGATCGCCGCTGATCCGCGCGGCTACCTCAAGGCCGAGCTCAAGCAGCAGGACATCGCGCTCATTTCCCCTGACGACCCGCGGAATGCCGGGCTGCTGGACAGCACCGCGGCGATCCAGGCCAGCATGGCGGCAGCCATGGAGCGCAAGGCGGCGCGGGCCGAGAGGGCGGCGGCCGTCATGCAGCCGATGGCGGCAGATGGTTCAGCCGGCCGGCCCCTGACAAAAGCCCAGCCCGCGGTGCCGCGTGTCGAGGCCGATATCTATCGCGACGAGGCGCAGGCCCGATTCAACAAGGCGCTCACCGCCGCGCCCGGTTTCGTGGAGCGGCTGGTCGGCTTCTGGTCGAACCATTTCTGCGTTTCCGTTGCCAAGGCGCCGGTCGTGCGGGCATGCGCCGGCGCCTTCGAGCGCGAGGCGATCCGCCCCTTCGTGCTCGGCCGCTTCGCCGATATGCTTTTGGCCGTCGAGCACCATCCGGCCATGCTGTTTTATCTCGACAACCGGCAGTCCATCGGCCCCGATTCCCGCGCCGGCAAGCGGCGCGGACGCGGCCTCAACGAGAATCTCGCCCGCGAGATCCTGGAGTTGCACACGCTGGGCGTCGGCAGCGGCTATGCCCAGGCCGACGTCACCAGTTTCGCGAACATGCTGACCGGCTGGACGATGGCCGGGCGCGAGGGGCGGTTGGGCGAGCCGGGAAGCTTCGTCTTCAACGCCAATGCGCATCAGCCGGGCCAGGCGGTGCTGCTCGGCAAGACCTATCCTGACGGAGGCATGGGCCAGGCGGAGGCGGCGCTCAACGACATCGCCCGCCACCCGGCCACCGCGCGGCACATCGCCACCAAGCTTGCCCGCCATTTCATCGCTGACGATCCGCCCGAAGTGGCGGTCGCTCGCCTGGCCACGATCTTCACCAAGACCGATGGCGACCTGCGAGCGATCGCGTTGACGCTGATCGACATGCCCGAAGCCTGGTCGACGCCGCTCACGAAGCTGCGCTCGCCCTTGGACTATGTCTTGGCGCTGCGGCGGGCGGTCGGCGCCACCGCCGGCAACGAACCGCAACGGTCGCTTCGCTGGCTGAGCGTGCTCGGCGAGCCGCTGTGGCGACCGCCGGGGCCGAACGGCTTTTCCAACCGGACGGACGCATGGGCTTCCGCCGAGGGCCTCAAGACGCGGCTGGACATCGCCTGGCAGGCGGCGAAGCAGGCGGACGATATCGGCGATCCCGAGGAGATGCTGGCCTCGCTGATCGGCACATCCGTCTCGGCCGAGACACGCCAGGCGATTTCGCGCGCGGAGTCCCGGCAGCAAGGCCTGGCGCTCCTGTTGATGGCGCCGGAATTCCAGCGCCGGTAATTCCAGCGGCGGTAACAGTGATGGAGATGCGGCCATGAGCCTTCTTTGCGAAACCCCCAGCCTGTCCCGCCGCGCGGTGCTGATGACCGGCGGCGCGCTGTTTGCCTGGGCCTATCTGCCGCGCTTTGCCCGCGCAGCCGACAAGCGCGACCCACGCCTGATCGTCATCGTGCTGCGCGGCGCGCTGGACGGGCTGTCGACCGTCGGGCCGGTCGGCGATCCGGATTATGCCGGCCTGCATGGCGATATCGCGCTTTCGCTCTCGGGCGCCAACCCGGCATTGCCGCTCGACGGTTTCTTCGCCGTCAACCCGGCGATGCCGGTGTTTGCGCGCCTGTTCAAGGCAGGCCGGGCGGCCGTCGTGCACGCGGCCGCGACCGGTTACCGCGAGCGCTCGCATTTCGACGGCCAGGACGTGCTGGAAAGCGGCCTGCCGGGTCCTGGCAACGCAACCACCGGCTGGCTCAACCGGGCTTTGGCCAACCTGCCGGCGGGCGACAGGATCGCGAAAGCCGGCGGGCTGGCGGTCGGGCCCTCGACGCCGCTGGTGATCCGTGGCGCCGCGCCCGTGCTCGGCTGGGCGCCGCAGGCGCTGCCGACGCCCGGCGATGCGCTGGCGGAGCGTGTGCTCGACCTCTACAACCATCGCGATCCTGTGCTGGCGGCCGCACTTCAGAAAGGCCTCGACGCCGACCGCATGGCGCTGGGCGACCAGCTCGACAGCAAGACCATGAAGCCGAAAGGCGGCCTCGACAATGCCGCCGGCATGCGCCAGTCGGCGCAAGGCGCGGCGAGGCTGATGGCCGCCGACGACGGGCCGCGCATCGCGGCGCTCGCCTTCGACGGCTGGGACACCCATGTCAACGAAGGCGGCGCCACAGGGCGGCTCGCCAATCTGCTCGGCGGCCTCGACGGGGCGTTCGAGGAGCTCGAGAAGGGACTTGGCGAGCGTTGGCGCGACACCGCGGTCGTCGCCATCACCGAGTTCGGCCGCACGGCCCGCATCAACGGCACCGTCGGCACCGACCATGGCACCGGCACGGTGGTGCTGCTCGCCGGCGGCGCGATCAAGGGCGGCCGCGTCATCGCCGACTGGCCGGGACTGAAGCCGGCGCAGCTCTACGAACAGCGCGACCTCGCGCCGACCAGCGATGTGCGCGCGGTGCTGAAGGGGCTGCTGGCCGACCAGTTCGGGCTTTCCGCTGCGGTGCTCGGCGACAAGGTGTTTCCGGAGTCGGCGGCGGTGAAGCCGATGCGGGATCTGGTGGCGTGAGTCGTGGGGTTTGCCGGTCAGCGATAGGCTAGCGGCGCTAGTCAGTTCGTCATCCACGGGCGGAGC
>NZ_VFWS01000078.1:0-23520 GCF_006443065.1 Mesorhizobium sp. B1-1-5
TCCCCCCTTGAGGGGGAGATGTCCGGCAGGACAGAGAGGGGGGCCTCGCGCAGCCCTATCTCGTCACCCCATGCGGCCCTTACGGCATAGCGCGCTCCCTCGGGCAGATCTGCCGAAAGGGCGAGATAATCCATCAAGGCAAGGCCAAGCCCACCCACCTCCAGCGCATCCAGCAATCCCCGCGGCGATTGCGGAATCCCCTCAACCGCATAGCCCTGTTCCTTCAGGTCATGCAGCATCGCAAGCACACTGGAGGGCACATCGAGCCCGACGGCATAACCTGTACGTCCGGGCGCGCTCGGATAGTCAGGGATCAGGATCGCGAGCTTGCGCTTCGCCCGCTCGGTACGCTGCAGGCGGACAAACGCCGCGACGCGCTTGGCGACCTGCGCCACGCGGTCCGCCTCCGGCCGGTTGGCGAAGGCGCGGAAGGCGAGCGCCGGATCGGTCTCGACCTCGCCCTTGAAGGAGATGGCGCCGGCCAGGATGCGGCCGTCGAGCTCAGGCAGGACCACATGCATTGCAAGATCGGCAGGAGCCAGGCCGCGCTGGTTCTTTTCCCAGACCTCGCGCCTCGTCGTGGCGACGATGACCTGGAAAACGGGCACACCGGCGCGGTCGAAGAGGGTCTCGGCACCGGGCTCCGCGCCGGAGGCGAAAGCGGTTGCGGTGACGATGGCGGCGGGGTTCGATGTTGCGATGGCATTCTCGACGAAGGCCAGGGATGCCGGGTCTTTGAGGCTGGAGACGAAGATCGGTACCGGGGTGAGCCCTTGCAGCTTCAACGCTTCCACGAGAACGTTGATCGGCGCTACGTCTGCCGCCAACAGCATCGAGCGGTAGAAGAGGATGGGGATAGCCGGGGCGCTGAGGTTGCCAGCGTCGAGTTCCGTCGCCCCCCCCTCTGTCCTGCCGGACATCTCCCCCTCTAGGGGGGAGATCAGCTGTCGCCGGCCCCGGCGCCTTTTCTTCATCGGCATCAAAAAAGCCATCTGCAACATCTCCGATTGGCGAAACCGTCGACCACAGAGCAATCTCCCCCCTTGAGGGGGAGATGTCCGGCAGGACAGAGAGGGGGGCGACGGAGCGCCGACCTTTAAAAGGCTCGGCTCCTCGACGACGCCAACTCCAGGCTCATAATACCCCGCCTTCGGCACGCTGACCGGTTCGGCCACGGCCGCATCCGACCCCGCAAGCCTTGCCAGCCTTTGCACCAGCGCGCTCATATTCGCCGGGCCGCCTTCGCGGAAATAGCCGAGCAGAGCGTCCAACTCGGCGCGCGGCAGGGTCGAGGCTTCGATCAGCCGCTGGTCCTCGTCATGGCTTTCGCCGGGCAGCAATGCCAGCTTGATGCCGCGCTCGCGCGCGACCGCGGCGAGCTGGTCGCAGCCATAGCGCCACCAGTCATAGCCGCCGAGGATGCGCACCAGCACCACCCTGGCGTGGCGGGCGACGCTGTCGATCCACAGGTCCACCGACATCGGGTGCCGAAGGTCGCGCAGCGCCGCCAACCGCATCGATGGTAGCCGCCCCGCATCCGCCGTCCAGGCGGTGGCCAGGCCGGCGAGATCGCTGTCGGTAAAAGACAGTGCCACGACATCCGCAGGCGCCTGCCTGAGGTCGATCGGCTCGGCGAGGTCGTCGAGCGAAGCGGATGTGGTGGTGAGGATGTGCATCGCTTTTTGGTATTAGCCTCAGCCGGCGAGGATACGCTCGATCGCCGGGCGGTTCAGCCCCTTGAGGCCGATGACGACGAGCCGCGAGCGGCGATCGTCCTCGGACGTCCAGGCGCGGTCGTAGTAATGATTGACGCGTGGGCCGACCGCCTGGAGCAGGAGCCGCATCGGCTTGCCGCCGACCTCGACGAAACCTTTGACGCGCAATACGTTTTCCTGCTCGGCGGCAAGGGCGACGCGCTCGGCCAGCTCGTCGGGATTGGTGATCGAGGGGATATCGAGGACGAAGGAATCGAAATCGTCGTGCTCATGGTCGAGCTCGTCGTCGTGATGGGTCTTGCGGTTCTCGATGTCGTCCTCCACCGCAAGGCCAAGGCCGAGCAGCACGGACGGATCGACCTTGCCCTGCGCTGTCGGCACGATCTTGACGGCACGCGCGACATGCTCGCCGATGACGGCGTTGGCACGGGCGGAGCCTGCCGCATCCATCAGGTCGCTCTTCGACAGGATGATCAGGTCGGCGCAGGCGATCTGGTCCTCGAACACCTCCTCGACCGGATCGTCATGGTCGAGGGAATCGTCCGCCGCACGCTGCGCCTGCAGCGCATCCATATCGGAAGCGACACGGCCGTCGGCGAGCGCCGGGCCGTCGACCACGGCGATGACGCCATCGACGGTGACGCGGCTCTTCACGCTCGGCCACTGGAATGCCTGCACCAGCGGCTTCGGCAGAGCGAGGCCCGAGGTTTCGATCAGGATGTGATCGACCTTGGGGTTGAGCGACAGGATTCGGTCGAGCGCCGGCACGAAATCGTCGGCAACGGTGCAGCAGATGCAGCCATTGGCGAGCTCGACGATGTTCTCCTCCGGACAGGAGTCGACGCCGCAGCCTTTGAGAATCTCGCCGTCTATGCCGACATCGCCGAACTCGTTGACGATGATCGCCAGCCGCTTGCCCTTGGCGTTCTCGAGCAGGTTGCGGATCAGCGTCGTCTTGCCGGCGCCGAGGAAGCCGGTGACGACGGTGCAGGGAACACGGGAAACGGATGCGTTCATGGTCGGTCCTTCAGCATGTCGAGGGGAGGGATGCGGGCAACCAGGCCGCGCTTGAGAGAATCGGGCCGGCCGCGCCAGGGGATCAGGCCATCGGTCGAAGTGGCGAAGAGCTTTGCGCCGGCGATGAGATCGGCGCCGCTGGTCGTGTTCAGATCGCCGAAGACGTAGCTCCAGCAGCCGTCGCGCAGCAGCGCCGCGCTTAGCCGGCGCTTGCAGTTGCCGAGGCATTCGACGGTACGGATGTCGATCTTTTCGCCGCAAGCCGCCCGACGCGTGTCTTCGGCAAGCAGCGCGCCGGCGCGCGGATGCGCATCCGACCCGGTCTCGTCGCGGCAGGATGAGCAGACGATGACGGCGACGCCGGCCAAAGCGTCGGGCTCGGACGGAACATCCGCACTGTTTGCCGGGAAACTGCCGTTGCGATCCAAAACCATGCTCCTTGCCCGGAAAACCCGCCGGGCATTCGGATACTTAAAGTCTCAGACGGCAGGTCTCCTGGCTCGCGGGTCGTCGCCCTGAATGCCGCCTTCCCGGGAACATCCCAGTGGTTTTCGGCAGAGGCTCGTCGCTTACAGTTGCGGGGACAGCCGCGGATTTGGGTTTTGGCCCGCACCGCATTCCCTCTTGGCTCCTCCCTTTGCCGGGAGAAGACCGTCTGGGTCAGGATTTAGGCTTACGGCTAGGTCCCTGTCAACGCGCAGCTACGACACCGCGATGTCGGCCAGCGCCGGTCCGACGTCGCCGGCCGGCGTCACTTCGATTGACTCCAGGCCGAGCCAGCCCTGCATCTGCTTCAACTCGTCGAAGAGCTGGGCGGCCGTTTCGGGCGGGGCGCCGGCCTCGGCATAGGCAGCGTGGACACGCAATACGCTGGCCGGGCGATCGGCCCTCAGATCGACGCGGGCGACGATCCGGTCGCCGAGCAGGAAGGGCAGCACGTAGTAGCCATATTGGCGTTTCTCGGCCGGCGTGTAGATCGCTATGCGGTAGCGGAAATCGAAGAGTTTCTCGGTCCTGGTGCGTTCGAAGACGACGGGATCGAAGGGGGCGAGCAGGGCACGCGCTTCTATCCGGCGCGGAAAACGGGCGTCCTTGTGGAGATAGGCGGTCTTGTCCCAACCTTCGACCTTCACCGGCAGCAATTCGCCGGCATCGACCAGTTCCTCGATGCGATCCTTCGTGTCGCCCGGCGCGAGACGAAAATAGTCGCGAAGGTCGCCATAGGTGGCGATGCCATGGGCGCGGGCGGAAATGCGCAGCAATTCGCGATGCGCGTCCTCGACCGAGGGTACGGGCAGGTCGAGCACCGCCTGCGGCAAAACGCGCTCGGGCAGGTCGTAATAGCGTTCGAAGCCGCGGCGGTAGGCGGTGGTGATGCGCCCGGCCCAGAACAGCCATTCGAAAGCGTGCTTGGCCTCGCTCCAGCCCCACCAGCCGCCATTGCCCTTGTGGCCTTCGATATCGGAGGCGGCGATCGGACCGCGATCGGCGACCTCTCTATATATCTCGTCGATCATTTCCTTGCGTTCACGGCCCCATTTCGCCAGGCCGAGATACATCTCGTCGCCCTGCTCGGCGCGCTGCATGCGCCAGCGCATCAAAGGGTAGGTCTCGACGGGCAGGAACGACGCCTCATGCGCCCAGTATTCGAACACGGCGCGCTTGCGGGTGACCGCGGCATTGTCGAGCAGCGTAAGCGGGTAGGGGCCGAGACGCGAATAGAGCGGCATGTAATGCGCGCGCACCACCGCGCTCACGGAATCGATCTGCAAGAGGCCGGTTCGCGAAAGTACCCGCGCAAGGTGGCGGCGATCCGGAGCTCCTGCGGGGCGGGGGTCGTTGAACCCTTGCGCGCCGAGCGCGACGCGCCTCGCCATGGCCAGCGAAATCTTATCCTTCATCAGGTGTCGCCCCGATCGTCCGTTGGATTTTTTAGCCGGTGATTCCTGTCATGCTAGCAGGCAAATGGCGGGAGATATGTCAGGAGAAAAAACTGGAGTAAAAGCTGAAGGAAATCAAACAGGAGCGGATCGGACCAGTTTCTTCCGATAAGGCGTCCAGCGCCGCGATTTGAACAACGTTTGACTTGCGTCACCGAAACCGCTGCGCTAACCCTCGCCGCGTTGCAGCATGGGCCCGTTAAAACGGTTCAGCGGTTAAACTGTCACGCTTCCGCATTAGAGTCCGTTGCTGTAATCAAAGTGAACTGCCCCCGCCGAAGGAAAGTCGCCGCATGAGCGCACTCCTAAGTTCGTACCTGCCTATCGTGCTGTTCATCGCCGTGGCGATGATCGTCGGTCTGGCGCTCATCGTCGCTCCGTTCCTTGTGGCCTACCGCAATCCCGACCCGGAAAAGCTTTCCGCCTATGAATGCGGGTTCAACTCGTTCGACGACGCCCGCATGAAGTTCGACATCCGCTTCTACCTGGTGTCGATCCTGTTCATCATCTTCGATCTCGAGGTCGCCTTCCTGTTCCCGTGGGCGGTGTCCTTCTCGAAGCTCGGCATGCTCGGCTTCTGGTCGATGATGGTGTTCCTGGCGGTGCTGACCATCGGTTTTGCCTATGAATGGAAAAAAGGAGCGCTGGAATGGGATTGAACGACAGTTCAGGCACCCTCGTCGCGCCGAAGCCCAAGGGCATCATCGACCCCAACACCGGCAGGCCGGTGGGGGAGGACGATCCCTTCTTCCTCGAAATCAACAACGAGCTGGCCGACAAGGGTTTTCTCGTCACCTCGACCGAGGCGCTGATCACCTGGGCGCGCAGCGGCTCGCTGATGTTCATGACTTTCGGCCTGGCCTGCTGCGCGGTCGAGATGATCCACACCTCGATGCCGCGCTATGACTCGGAGCGTTTCGGCGTCGCGCCGCGCGCGTCGCCGCGCCAGTCCGACATCATGATCGTCGCCGGCACGCTGACCAACAAGATGGCGCCGGCGCTGCGCAAGGTCTACGACCAGATGCCGGAGCCGCGCTACGTCATCTCGATGGGTTCCTGCGCCAATGGCGGCGGCTATTACCACTATTCCTATTCGGTGGTGCGCGGCTGCGACCGCGTCGTGCCGGTCGACATTTATGTGCCCGGCTGCCCGCCGAGCGCGGAAGCGCTGCTCTACGGCATTCTCCTTCTGCAGAAGAAGATCCGCCGCACCGGCACGATCGAACGGTGAGCCGATGACCCTGGCGTTGAATGAACTCTCCACCTATCTCGGCGAGAAGCTCTCCGGCCGCATCGGCCAAGCCGTGATTGCGTATGGCGAGCTGACGTTTTCGGTTGAACCGGGCAACCTGATCGAGGTGGCGACCTTCCTTCGCGACGATCCGCGCTGCCAGTTCATCTCGATCATCGATGTCTGCGGAGCGGACTATCCGTCGCGCGCCAGGCGCTTCGACGTCGTCTATCACCTATTGTCGCCGAAGCAGAATGTCCGCATCCGCCTCAAGGTCCAGGCCGACGAGGAGACGCTGGTGCCGTCGTTGACCGGCGTCTATCCGGGCGCCGACTGGTTCGAGCGCGAGACCTACGACCTTTACGGCGTGCTGTTCTCGGGCCATCCGGACCTGCGCCGCATTCTCACCGACTATGGTTTCGAGGGCCATCCGCTGCGCAAGGATTTCCCGCTGACCGGCTTCGTCGAGGTGCGTTACGACGACGAGGCCAAGCGGGTGATCTACGAGCCGGTCGAGCTCAAGCAGGAATTCAGAAACTTCGATTTTCTTTCTCCCTGGGAAGGGACGGACTACGTCCTGCCGGGGGATGAGAAGGCGAAGCAGTAGGGCGAGCCATGGCTGAAACCTCCGTCCGCAATTTTAACATCAACTTCGGCCCGCAGCATCCTGCGGCACACGGCGTTTTGCGCCTGGTGCTGGAGCTGGACGGCGAGGTGGTCGACCGCGTCGATCCGCATATCGGCCTGCTGCATCGCGGCACCGAGAAGCTGATCGAGGCCAAGACCTATCTCCAGGCCGTGCCCTATCTCGACCGGCTCGACTATTGCGCGCCGATGAACCAGGAGCATGCCTTCGCGCTCGCGGCCGAGCGCCTGCTCGGCATCGAAGTGCCGAAGCGGGGCCAACTGATCCGCGTGCTCTATTCCGAGATGGGCCGCATCATGTCGCACATCTTGAATGTGACGACGCAAGCGATGGACGTCGGCGCGCTGACGCCGCCGCTGTGGGGCTTCGTCGAGCGCGAAAAGCTGATGGTGTTCTATGAGCGCGCCAGCGGCTCGCGCATGCATGCGGCCTATTTCCGGCCGGGCGGCGTGCACCAGGACCTGCCGCAGAAGCTGGTCGAGGACATCGGCAAGTGGATCGACCCGTTCCTGAAGTCGATCGACGATCTCGACGCGCTCTTGACCGGCAACCGCATCTTCAAGCAGCGCAATGTCGATATCGGCATCGTGTCGCTGGCCGACGCCTGGGCCTGGGGCTTTTCGGGCGTGATGGTGCGCGGCTCGGGCGCCGCCTGGGATCTGCGCAAATCGCAGCCCTATGAATGCTATTCCGAGATGGATTTCGACATTCCGATCGGCAAGAACGGCGACTGCTACGACCGTTATCTGGTGCGGATGGAAGAGATGCGCCAGTCGGCCAGGATCATGCGACAATGCGTCGATCTCTTGTTGGGCAAGGAAAGCGCCGGCCCGGTGTCGAACCTCGACGGCAAGGTCGTGCCGCCGAAGCGCGCCGCGATGAAGCGCTCGATGGAAGCGCTGATCCATCACTTCAAGCTCTATACCGAGGGCTACCGCGTGCCGGCCGGCGAGGTCTATGCGGCCGTCGAGGCACCGAAGGGCGAATTCGGCGTCTACCTGGTCTCCGACGGCACCAACAAGCCCTATCGCTGCAAGCTGCGCGCGCCCGGTTTCGCGCATCTGCAAGCCATGGATTTCCTGTGCCGCGGCCACATGCTGGCCGACGTCACGGCCGTGCTTGGCTCCCTCGACATCGTGTTTGGTGAGGTCGATCGCTAAATGTCAGTCCGCCGTCTCGCAGAAGCCAGCCTCCAGCCAGCCACCTTCGCCTTCAACGAGGCGAACGCGGCGGCCGCCCAGCAGTGGATCGCCAAATACCCGAAGGGTCGCGAACAGTCGGCGATCATCCCGTTGCTGATGATCGCGCAGGAGCAGGAAGGCTGGGTCACCAAAGCGGCGATCGAGACGATCTCCGATATGCTCGGCATGCCGCGCATCCGCGGCCTCGAGGTCGCGACCTTCTACACGCAGTACCAGCTCAATCCGGTCGGCACGCGCGCCCATATCCAGGTCTGCGGCACCACACCCTGCATGCTGCGCGGCTCGGAAGCGCTGATGGATGTGTGCCGTTCGAAAATCCATCACGACCAGTTCCATACCAACGACAAGGGCACGCTGTCGTGGGAGGAGGTCGAATGCCTTGGCGCCTGCGTCAATGCGCCGATGGTCATGATCTTCAAGGACACTTTCGAGGACCTGACGCCAGAGCGGCTGGCCGAGATCATCGATCTCTACGACGCCGGCAAGGGCGCCGAGGTGAAGCCTGGTCCGCAGAACGGCCGCCACGGTTCCGAGCCGGCTACCGGCCTGACGACGCTGACCAGCGAAAAGGCGATCCTGAAGTCGACGCGCGACAAGGAAGCCAGGGCGGCGGCGAAAGCGGCCAAGGAAGCTCTCGCGTCGGCGCCGGCTGCAACTCCCGCCGCAGCCCCGGCACCCGCTGCGCCGGCAATTTCGGTGCCGGCTCCGGCCGCCTCGGGCCCGGTTGGACCGTCAAAATCCAGCAAGCCGAAGACCCATGCGGCTGAAACCAGCCCGGCGCTCAACACGCCGTCGCCGGTCAAGGTCGCCCCGGCCACCGAGAACGGCGCCAGCGTCAGGGCGCCGCGCCATTCGGCCGCCAACGCCAATCAGGCTTCTCCGGAAGTCGAGGCCGTTTCCAAGCCGCGCAGCGGGCCGAAGACCAAGGCCGAGCCAGCCACCGCTTTCAAGGCGCCGGAGACCAAGCAGCCTGTCGCCAAGACGACGAAGCCTTCGCTCGACGACAAGAACCGGCCGGCCGGCATCGAGCGCCCGGCAACGGTCGACGATCTCAAGCTGATCTCAGGCGTCGGCCCGAAGATCGAAGGCACCCTGCATTCGCTGGGCATCTACACCTTCGCGCAGGTCGCCGCCTGGAAGAAGGCCGAGCGCGAATGGGTCGACGGCTATCTCAATTTCCGCGGCCGCATCGAGCGCGACGACTGGGTGAAGCAGGCCAAGGCGCTCGCCAAGGGCGGCGTCGCCGAATACATCCGCGTCTTCGGCAAGAAGCCGGTCTGAGGGACGAAAAATGCTTCAGGACAAAGACCGCATCTTCACCAACATCTACGGCCTGTTCGACAAGTCGCTGGCCGGCGCGCAGTCGCGCGGCATCTGGGACGACACGCCAGGCCTCGTCGCCAAGGGGCGCGACTGGATCATCAATGAAATGAAGGCGTCCGGCCTGCGCGGCCGTGGCGGCGCCGGCTTCCCGACCGGGTTGAAATGGTCGTTCATGCCCAAGCAGAGCGATGGACGGCCGAGCTATCTCGTCATCAATGCCGACGAATCCGAGCCCGGCACCTGCAAGGACCGCGACATCCTGCGCAACGACCCGCATACGCTGGTCGAGGGCGCGCTGGTCGCCGGCTTCGCCATGGGCGCGATCGCCGCCTACATCTATGTGCGCGGCGAGTTCATCCGCGAGCGCGAGGCGCTGCAGCGCGCCATCGACGAGGCTTACGCAGCCAAGCTGATCGGCAAGAACAACACGTCCGGCTATGACTTCGACATCTACATGCATCATGGCGCCGGCGCCTATATCTGCGGCGAGGAGACGGCGCTGCTCGAAAGCCTGGAAGGCAAGAAGGGCCAGCCGCGGCTGAAGCCGCCATTCCCGGCCAATGTCGGCCTCTATGGCTGCCCGACCACCGTCAACAACGTCGAATCGATCGCGGTGGCGCCGACCATCCTGCGCCGGGGCGCCGCCTGGTTCTCGTCCTTCGGCCGTCCGAACAATGCAGGTACCAAGCTGTTCTGCGTGTCCGGCCACGTCAACAATCCGTGCACCTTCGAAGAAGCGATGTCGATCCCGTTCCGCGAGCTGATCGAGACGCATTGCGGCGGCATCCGCGGCGGCTGGGACAATCTGCTCGCGGTCATTCCAGGCGGCGCTTCGGTGCCGCTGGTGCCGGCCGAGCAGATCATGGACGCGCCGATGGATTTCGACGCGCTGCGCGACCTGAAATCCGGGCTCGGCACGGCGGCCGTCATCGTCATGGACAAGTCGACGGATATCGTGAAGGCGATCGCCAGGCTGTCCTACTTCTACAAGCATGAGAGCTGCGGCCAGTGCACGCCGTGCCGCGAAGGCACCGGCTGGATGTGGCGGGTGATGGAACGGTTGGTGCGCGGCGAGGCGCAGAAGCGCGAGATCGATATGCTGCTCGACGTCACCAAGCAGGTCGAGGGCCACACGATCTGCGCGCTGGGCGACGCGGCTGCCTGGCCGATCCAGGGCCTGATGCGGCATTTCCGCGGCGAGGTGGAACGCCGCATCGACGAGTTTTCGCGCAACGCGCACCGGGTCGAGCCGGTGATGGTGGCGGCGGAATAAGACTACGAAATACGGGCTTGGCCCGAAGACTAAAAAACTGGGGCGGGCATACGAAGAAACGACCAGGAGATCTCTATGGCGCCGTATTCGATACCCTATCCGTTCGTGCCTGATTTGGACCAACTCGAGAAGATGAACCAGGACCTGACCAAGATGATGCCGAAGGAGATGGCCAGCGCCGTCAACCTTCTGGCGCATCCAGTCGCGGGTGCCGCCGCGATGTCGGCGCTCAGCATCGGTCTGGCCAACCACGCCGTCGGCATGTGGATGGGCGCGTTCACCGGCGCGCTGGAGGCTTCGCAGCGCATGTTCCAGCCTTTCCTCGACGATCTCGAGGCGCAGCACGAAGCGGCCGCCAACGCCTCCAAGGCGCGCAAGGCGACCGAGACGTTGATCGCCAGGGCTCAGACCTTCGCCCAGGATGTGACCGACATAGCGGCGAACGCGACCGAGAAGGCGCTCGACGCGACCGGGGCAGATATTGTCGCCCAACCGGCCGCAACGGGGCTGATGCCCGAGGATTTCAGGCAGCCGAAGGCCGTCGACAAGCCGGCGAAGCCGTCGGATCTGAAGGCGATTTCGGGTATCGGGCCGAAGCTGGAAAAGGTGCTCAACGGTCTCGGCATCTGGACCTATGGCCAGATCGCCGCCTGGACGTCGGAAGAGATCGCCTGGGTGGAAGATTACCTGTCGCTCGCCGGCCGTATCGGCCGCGACAACTGGACTGCCCAGGCCGCGGCGCTCGCCGCGAAGAAGTGAATTGAAATGCCGGGCGCGGCTTCAGTCGCGCCCGGAAGGATAGATTGCGGGACATCCGCAGAGGTTTGAGGCGAATGGCAAAGCTAAAGGTCGACGGGAAAGAGATCACGGTACCCGACCATTACACGCTGCTGCAGGCGGCCGAGGACGCCGGCGCGGAAGTGCCGCGCTTCTGCTTCCACGAGCGGCTGTCGATCGCCGGCAATTGCCGCATGTGCCTGATCGAGGTGAAGGGCGGTCCGCCCAAGCCACAGGCCTCCTGCGCCATGGGCGTGCGCGACCTGCGTCCCGGCCCGAATGGCGAGCCGCCGGAAATCTTCACCAACACGCCGATGGTCAAGAAGGCCCGCGAAGGCGTGATGGAATTCCTGCTGATCAACCATCCGCTCGATTGCCCGATCTGCGACCAGGGCGGCGAATGCGACCTGCAGGACCAGGCGATGGCCTTCGGCGTCGATTCCTCGCGCTATCACGAGAACAAGCGCGCGGTCGAGGACAAGTATATCGGCCCGCTGGTCAAGACCGTGATGAACCGCTGCATCCATTGCACGCGCTGCGTCCGCTTCACCACCGAGGTCGCCGGCATTTCCGAGCTCGGCCTGATCGGCCGCGGCGAGGATGCCGAGATCACCACCTATCTCGAACAGGCGATGACGTCGGAGCTGCAGGGCAACGTCATCGATCTATGCCCGGTCGGCGCGCTGACCTCCAAGCCGTTCGCCTTCCAGGCACGGCCGTGGGAGCTGACGAAGACGGAATCGATCGACGTCATGGACGCCGTCGGCTCGGCGATCCGCGTCGACAGCCGCGGTCGCGAAGTGATGCGGATCCTGCCGCGCGTCAACGAGGCGGTGAACGAGGAGTGGATCTCCGACAAGACGCGCTTCATCTGGGACGGCCTGCGCACGCAGCGCCTCGATCGCCCTTACGTGCGCAAGAACGGCAGGCTCGTTTCGGCAAGCTGGGCGGAAGCCTTCGCCGCGATCAAGGACGAGGTTGCAAAGACCGCACCCGAGCGGATCGGTGCCATCGCCGGCGATCTCGCCGCGGTCGAGGAAATCTACGCGCTCAAGCTGCTGATGGCCGCGCTCGGCTCGAAGAACGTCGACTGCCGCCAGGACGGCGCCGCGCTCGATCCGTCGCTCGGCCGCGCCAGCTACATCTTCAACCCGACCATCGAAGGCATCGAGCAGGCCGATGCGGTGCTGATCATCGGCGCCAATCCGCGCTTCGAGGCCTCGGTGCTCAACGCCCGCATCCGCAAGCGCTGGCGCGTCGGCAATCTGCCGGTCGGCGTCATCGGCGAGATCGGCGACACACGCTACGACTATGAGCTGATCGGCGCCGGCCCGGAATCGCTCAAGGACCTTGCCGAAGGCAACGGCAAGTTCTTCGAGGTGCTGAGCAAGGCCACGCATCCGCTGATCATTGTGGGCCAGGGCGCGCTGGCGCGCAGCGACGGCGCAGCGGTGCTCGGCCAGGCAGCCAGGCTCGCGGCTGCCGTCAACGCGGTCACGGCCGAATGGAACGGCTTTGCGGTGCTGCACAACGCAGCGGCAAGAGTCGGCGGCCTCGATGTCGGCTTCGTGCCGGGCGAGGGCGGCAAGAACGTCGCCGGCATGCTGGGCGACACCGATGTGCTCTTCCTGCTCGGCGCGGACGAGATCGACATGGCCAAGACCGGCGGCGCCTTCGTCGTCTATATCGGCACGCATGGCGATGCCGGCGCGCACCGCGCCAATGTCATCCTGCCGGCCGCGGCCTACACCGAGAAGTCGGGCACCTATGTCAACACGGAAGGCCGCGTGCAGCAGACCAACCGCGCCGGCTTCGCCCCTGGCGAGGCGCGCGAGGACTGGGCGATCCTGCGCGCGCTTTCGGATGTGCTCGGCAAGAAGCTGCCCTTCGATTCGCTGGCGCAGCTGCGCGCCAAGCTCTATGGCGAATTCCCGCATCTCGCCCGCATCGACCAGGTGCAAGCGGGCAGCGGCGACGACATCGCCGAGGTGGCCAAGCTCGGCGGCCGGCTTGACAAGGGCACCTTCACCTCGCCGGTGAAGGACTTTTATCTGACCAACCCGATCGCGCGGGCGTCGGCCGTGATGGCCGAATGCTCGGCGCTGGCCAAGAGCGGCTTCAAGCAGGCGGCGGAATAAGCATGGACACCTTCTTCTCCTTCTATGTGCTGCCGATGCTGCTGATCCTGTTGAAGTCGGTCGTGCTGATCGTCGTGCTTCTGATCGGCGTCGCCTATCTGCTTTATGCCGACCGCAAGATCTGGGCGGCGGTGCAATTGCGGCGTGGGCCGAACGTCGTCGGTCCGTGGGGAACGCTGCAGGCCTTTGCCGACCTTCTGAAATTCGTCTTCAAGGAGCCGGTGATCCCGTCGGGCGCCAACAAGGGCGTGTTCCTTCTGGCGCCGCTGGTCTCGGCGGTGCTGGCGATTTCGGCCTGGGCGGTCATTCCGGTCAATGAGGGCTGGGCGATCGCCAACATCAATGTCGGCATCCTTTATGTCTTCGCCATCTCCTCGCTCGAGGTCTATGGCGTGATCATGGGCGGCTGGGCATCGAACTCGAAATACCCTTTCCTCGGCGCGCTGCGCTCGGCCGCGCAGATGGTGTCCTACGAAGTCTCGATCGGCTTCGTCATCGTCACCGTGCTGCTCACCGTCGGATCGCTCAACCTCTCCGACATCGTCATGTCGCAGCAGGACGGTCTCGGCACGCGGCTCGGCCTGCCCAACACCTTCCTCGACTGGCACTGGCTGTCGCTGTTGCCGATGTTCGTGGTGTTCTTCATTTCCGCGCTTGCCGAGACGAACCGTCCGCCTTTCGACCTGGTGGAAGCGGAATCGGAGCTCGTCGCCGGCCACATGGTCGAATACTCGTCGACGCCGTTCCTGCTCTTCTTCCTCGGCGAGTATGTCGCCGTCGTCCTGATGTGCGCGCTGGCGACCATCCTGTTTCTCGGCGGCTGGCTGCCGCCGTTCAACTTCGCGCCTTTCACCTGGGTGCCAGGCGTTATCTGGTTCGTGCTGAAGATCTGCCTGATGTTCTTCATGTTCTCCATGGTGAAGGCTTTCGTGCCGCGCTACCGCTACGACCAGCTGATGCGGCTGGGCTGGAAGGTCTTCCTGCCGATCTCGCTGTTCATGGTCGTCGCCACCGCGGCCTTCCTCAAGATCACGGGGTTTGCGTGATGTCCGCTCTGGCCCAGGCCGCAAAATCGCTGCTGCTGCAGGATTTCGTCAGCGCCTTCTTCCTGTCGATGCGCCAGTTCTTCGCGCCGAAGGAAACGATCAACTATCCGCATGAGAAGGGGCCGATCAGCCCGCGCTTCCGCGGTGAGCATGCGCTGCGCCGCTATCCGAATGGCGAGGAACGCTGCATCGCCTGCAAGCTCTGCGAGGCGATCTGTCCGGCGCAGGCCATCACCATCGAGGCCGGCCCGCGCCGCAATGACGGCACGCGCCGTACTGTGCGCTACGACATCGACATGGTGAAGTGCATCTATTGCGGCTTCTGCCAGGAAGCCTGCCCGGTCGACGCCATTGTCGAGGGGCCGAATTTCGAATTCGCGACCGAGACGCGCGAGGAGCTCTACTACAACAAGGAAAAGCTGCTCGCGAACGGCGATCGCTGGGAGCGGGAGCTGGCGCGCAACATCGCGCTGGATGCACCGTATAGGTGATTAGCGTGCTTCTCCCCGTTTACGGGGAGCAGATGCCGGCAGGCAGATGAGGGGCGGCGCCAGCTTCTGGAAACTTGGCGTACCCCTCATCCGGCCCTTCGGGCCACCTTCTCCCCGTAAACGGGGAGAAGGAACAAGAAAGTGGACGGCGCAACGTCGTCCGTCTAAGGAACACGCGGTTTCGAACCGGAGGCGGGTCGGAGTCGGAATTTGGAACCCCGGGGGAACCCATGCTGAGTGGACTAGAGGCGGCCTTTTTCTACCTCTTCGCCTTTATCGCCGTGGCGTCGGCCTTCATGGTCATTTCGTCGCGCAACCCCGTGCATTCCGTGCTGTTCCTGATCCTCACCTTCTTCAACGCCGCGGGGCTGTTCATGCTGACCGGCGCCGAGTTCCTGGCGATGATCCTGCTGGTCGTCTATGTCGGCGCGGTGATGGTGCTTTTCCTGTTCGTCGTCATGATGCTCGACGTCGACTTCGCCGAGATGAAAGAGGGGGCGCTGCAATACGCGCCGATCGGCGCGCTGGTCGGGCTGATCCTGGCGGCGGAGCTGATCGTCGTGCTCGGCGGCTACACATTCGCGCCGCAGCTCGCCTCGACGGTAGCCAAGGCAACGCCGGATCTCGCCACGCGCTCCAACACGGCGGCGCTCGGCGACATCCTCTACACGGACTACCTCTATTATTTCCAGATTTCCGGCCTGGTGCTGCTGGTCGCCATGATCGGCGCCATCGTCTTGACGTTGCGCCACAAGGAAGGCGTCAAGCGGCAGTCGATCGCCGCGCAGGTCGCCCGCACGCCGGCGACGGGCATGGAAATCCGCAAGGTCAAATCGGGCGAGGGCATCTGAGATGGTCGTCGGCATTGCACATTATCTGACCGTATCGGCGATCCTGTTCACGCTCGGCGTGTTCGGCATCTTCCTGAACCGCCGCAACATCATCGTCATCCTGATGTCGATCGAGCTCATCCTGCTTGCGGTCAACATCAACTTCGTCGCTTTCTCGGCGGCGCTGCACGACCTCGTGGGACAGGTCTTCGCCCTGTTCGTGCTGACGGTCGCAGCCGCTGAAGCGGCGATCGGTCTTGCCATTCTTGTCGTCTTCTTCCGCAACCGCGGCTCGATCGCGGTCGAAGACGTGAGCGCGATGAAGGGTTGACGGGAACCACCATGTATCAGGCTATCGTCTTCCTTCCGCTGCTTGGCTTCCTGATTGTCGGCCTGTTCGGCAATTCGCTCGGCGCCAAGGCTTCCGAATACATCACCTCCGGTTTCCTGGTGATCGCGGCGGTGCTGTCGTGGGTTGCCTTCTTCACCGTCGGCTTCGGCCATGGCGAGGTGTTCACCGTGCCGGTGCTGCGCTGGATCCAGTCGGGCGGCATCGACGCCTCCTGGGCGCTCAGGATCGACACGCTGACGGTGGTGATGCTGGTCGTCGTCAACACCGTGTCGGCGCTGGTCCACATCTACTCGATCGGCTACATGCACTACGATCCGAACCGGCCGCGTTTCTTCGCCTATCTGTCGCTGTTCACCTTCGCGATGCTGATGCTGGTGACGGCCGACAACCTCATTCAGATGTTCTTCGGCTGGGAAGGCGTCGGTCTCGCCTCATATCTCTTGATCGGCTTCTGGTACAAGAAGCCGTCGGCCAATGCGGCGGCGATCAAGGCTTTCGTGGTCAACCGCGTCGGCGACTTCGGCTTCGCGCTCGGCATCTTCGGCGTGTTCGTGCTGTTCGGCTCGGTCAATCTGAGCACCGTCTTCGCCAATGCCGCATCCTTCCTGCCGGCCGAAGGCGCGCCGGCGGGTGCCGCCGTGCTCACCTTCCTCGGCCAAGCGCTCGACAAGCAGACGGCGCTGACGGTGGTCTGCCTGCTGCTCTTCATGGGCGCCATGGGCAAGTCGGCGCAGGTGCCGCTGCACACCTGGCTGCCGGACGCGATGGAAGGCCCGACGCCGGTCTCCGCGCTGATCCACGCCGCGACCATGGTGACCGCCGGCGTGTTCATGCTGGCGAGGCTTTCGCCGCTGTTCGAGCTGTCGCATTCGGCGCTGACCGTCGTCACTTTCATCGGCGCATTCACCGCCTTCTTTGCGGCGACCGTCGGCCTCGTCCAGAACGACATCAAGCGCGTCATCGCCTATTCGACCTGCTCGCAGCTCGGCTACATGTTCGTGGCGCTCGGCGTCGGCGCCTATGGCGCGGCGATCTTCCATCTTTTCACGCATGCCTTCTTCAAGGCGCTGCTGTTCCTCGGCTCCGGCTCTGTCATCCATGCCGTGTCCGACGAGCAGGACATGCGCAAGATGGGCGGCCTGCGCAAGCTGATCCCGGCGACCTACTGGATGATGGTCGTCGGCACGCTGGCGCTGACCGGCGTCGGCATTCCGGCAACGGTGATCGGCACTGCCGGCTTCTTCTCCAAGGACGCCATCATCGCGACCTCCTTCGCCAGCCACAATGCGGTCGCCGGCTTCGCCTTTATCCTGCTGGTGGTCGCCGCCTGCTTCACCAGCTTCTATTCCTGGCGGCTGATCTTCATGACCTTCCACGGCGAGCCGCGCGCCAGCCACGAGGTCATGCACCATGTGCACGAATCGCCGCCGGTGATGCTGGTGCCGCTCTATGTGCTGGCCGCCGGCGCGCTGTTTGCCGGTATCATCTTCCACGGCGCCTTCATCGGCGAGGGTTACGCCGAATTCTGGAAGGCTTCGCTGTTCACGCTGCCGGAAAACCGCATCCTGCATGAGATCCACGAATTGCCGCTCTGGGTCGAGCTCGCCCCGTTCGTCGCCATGCTGATCGGCCTCGCGGTGGCCTGGAAATTCTATATTCGCTCGCCGGAACTTCCCCGAAGCGTCGCCGCCAATCATCGCCTGCTTTATGCGTTCCTGCTCAACAAGTGGTATTTCGACGAGCTCTACGACTTCTTGTTCGTGCGGCCGGCGAAGCGCCTCGGCAGGTTCCTGTGGAAGACCGGCGACGGCGCCGTCATTGACGGCCTCGGCCCCGACGGCATCTCGGCGCGCGTCGTCGACGTCACCAACAGGGTCGTCAAGCTGCAGACCGGCTATCTCTACCACTATGCCTTCGCCATGCTGATCGGCGTGGCCGCTCTCGTCACCTGGATGATGCTCTGATGACCGACTGGCCAATCCTCTCGCTGGTCACCTTCCTGCCGCTGGTTGGTGTTCTGCTCATCCTTTTCATCAGCGACGACAGCGAAAACGCGCGCCGCAACATCCGCGCGATCGCATTCATCACGACGGCGTTCACCTTCGTCGTCTCGCTGTTCATCTGGACGGGCTTCGACAATTCGCAGGCCGGCTTCCAGTTCGTCGAGAAGCACGCCTGGCTGGATTCGGGCATTTCCTACCACATGGGCGTCGACGGCATCTCGATGCTGTTCGTCATCCTGACCACCTTCCTGATGCCGCTCTGCATACTGGCCTCCTGGGATGCGATCGAGAAGCGGGTCAAGGCCTATATGATTGCCTTCCTGATCCTCGAGACGTTGATGATCGGCGTGTTCTGCGCGCTCGACATCGTGCTGTTCTACGTCTTCTTCGAGGCCGGCCTGATCCCGATGTTCATCATCATCGGCGTCTGGGGCGGCAAGCGGCGCGTCTATGCCTCGTTCAAGTTCTTCCTCTACACGCTCGCCGGCTCGGTGCTGATGCTGCTCGCCATCATGGCGATGTTCTTCCAGTCGGGCACCACCGACATTCCGACGCTTCTGACGCATGATTTCCCGGCCAACATGCAGACCTGGCTGTGGCTCGCCTTCTTCGCCTCCTTCGCGGTGAAGATGCCGATGTGGCCGGTGCATACCTGGTTGCCCGACGCGCATGTCGAGGCGCCGACCGCGGGCTCCGTCATCCTGGCCGGCATCCTGCTGAAGATGGGCGGGTACGGCTTCCTGCGCTTCTCGCTGCCGATGTTCCCGGAGGCGTCGGCGATGTTCGCGCCGCTGGTGTTCACGCTTTCCGTCGTCGCCATCATCTACACCTCGCTGGTGGCGCTGATGCAGGAGGACATGAAGAAGCTGATCGCCTATTCGTCGGTCGCCCATATGGGCTTCGTCACCATGGGCATCTTCGCTATGAACCAGGAAGGCGTGCAGGGCGCGATCTTCCAGATGCTCAGCCACGGCCTCGTCTCGGGCGCGCTGTTCCTGTGCGTCGGCGTCATCTACGACCGCATGCATACGCGCGAGATCGACGCCTATGGCGGTCTGGTCAACAACATGCCGAAATACGCCACCGTGTTCATGATCTTCACCATGGCCAATGTCGGCCTTCCCGGCACCAGCGGCTTCGTCGGCGAGTTCCTGACCATGCTCGGCGTGTTCAAGGTCAACACCTGGGTGGCGTTCTTCGCCGCCACCGGCGTCATCCTGTCGGCGGCCTACGCGCTGTGGCTCTATCGCCGGGTGATCTTCGGCGCGCTGACCAAGGACAGCCTGAAGAACCTGCTCGACCTTTCGCCGCGCGAGAAGGCGATCGTCTACCCGCTGGTGGTACTGGTCATCTTCTTCGGCGTCTATCCGGCGCCGGTGTTCGACGCGACGGCCCAGTCGGTCAAGACGCTCGTCACCAACGTCACCGCATCCATCAATTCCGCGCAGACCGCGGCGGCGAACTGACTGGGGAATAGACCATGACGCCGGACCTTCTCTCCAGCTTTTTGCTCTCGACGCCGGAACTGATCCTCGCGGTCGGCGCGCTGGCGCTCCTGATGATCGGGGCCTATTCGCGCTCCAACAGCACCATGACCGTGACCGGGCTGGCCGTCCTCGTGCTGGTGGTGGCCGGACTGTGGCTTGCCTTCTCCGGCACGCAGGGCTCAGCCTATGGCGGCGCCTTCGTGCAGGATCCCTTCAGCGCCTTCATGAAGATGCTGTCGCTGATCGGCTCGGCGGTGACGCTGGTCATGTCGATGCGCTTCGCGCGCCAGGAACATTTCGACAAGTTCGAATTCCCGGTGCTGGTGCTGCTTTGCACGCTGGGCATGCTGTTGATGATCTCGGCCAACGGCATGATCGGACTTTATCTCGGGCTCGAGCTGCAGTCGCTGGCGATCTATGTGCTGGCGGCGATCAACCGCGACAATCTGCGCTCGACCGAAGCCGGCCTGAAATACTTCGTCCTCGGCGCGCTGTCGTCGGGCATGCTGCTCTACGGCATCAGTCTCGTTTACGGCTACACCGGCAATACCGGCTTCCAGGAAATCGCGACCGCGCTTGGCAGCGGCGAGCGCCAGCTCGGCCTCGTCTTCGGCCTGGTGTTCGTGCTGGCAGGCCTCGCCTTCAAGATCTCGGCCGTGCCGTTCCACATGTGGACGCCGGACGTCTACGAGGGGGCGCCGACGCCGATCACCGCCTTCCTGGCAGCCGCGCCGAAGATGGCGGCGATGGCGCTGATCGTGCGCGTCACCATGGGCGCCTTCAAGCCGATTGCCTCGGACTGGCAGCAGATCGTCGTCTTCATCTCGATCGCCTCGATGGCGCTTGGCGCCTTCGCGGCCATCGGCCAGACCAACATCAAGCGCCTGATGGCCTATTCCTCGATCGGCCATATGGGCTATGCGCTGGTCGGCCTTGCCGCCAACAGCCAGGCCGGCGTGCGCGGCGTCGCCATCTACATGCTGATCTATCTGGTGATGACGCTGGGCACCTTCGCCTTCATTCTCGCCATGCGGCGCAAGGAAGGCAATGTCGAGCAGATCAGCGATCTTTCCGGTCTCGCCTCGACCAATCCGTTCATGGCCACCATCCTCACCATCCTGATGTTCTCGCTGGCCGGCATTCCGCCGCTCGCCGGCTTCTGGGGGAAGTGGTACGTGTTCCTCGCCGCCATCAACGCGCATCTCTACGCGCTGGCGATCATCGGCGTGCTGGCCTCGGTGGTGGGCGCCTACTATTATCTGCGCATCATCAAGATCATGTGGTTCGACGAACCGGTCGGCGGCTTCGTGCCGATGGCCAGCGAGCTGCGCCTCGTGCTCGGCGTCAGCGGCGCCTTCGTGCTGTTCTATGTGCTGATCGGCGGCCCGATCGGCAGCTATGCCGAAGCCGCCGCCAAGACCTTCTTCTGACGGGATGGCATTTCGGCTGGCTCCAACCGCGGCGTCGGAGGGGTTCCGGCTCGAGGCGCATGACAGCGTCGGCTCGACCAACGGGCTGGCGCTGGAACACGCGCGCGCCGGCGATCCCGGCAAGCT
This sequence comes from Mesorhizobium sp. B1-1-5, assembly GCF_006443065.1. Taxonomy (NCBI): domain Bacteria; kingdom Pseudomonadati; phylum Pseudomonadota; class Alphaproteobacteria; order Hyphomicrobiales; family Phyllobacteriaceae; genus Mesorhizobium; species Mesorhizobium sp. B1-1-5. Next base: position 21,028 of record NZ_VFWS01000078.1, read on the forward strand.
CTGGGTCGTTTCGAAGAAGCAGGAAAGCGGCCGCGGCCGCCGCGGCCGTGTCTGGGCAACGCCCGAAGGCAATCTCGCAGCGACGCTGCTTCTGGTTCCGGGCGGCGAGCTCCGGCTGGCCGCGACGCTTGGCTTTGTCGCGGGGCTTGCGCTGGCCGACGCGCTCGACGCGGTCGTGCCGAAGGGCCGGATCGCCGTCGCCGTCGACGGCGCGAGCCAGGGCCGCAACCGCTTCGAATTGAAATGGCCGAACGACGTGCTGGCCTCGGGCGCCAAGCTTGCCGGGATATTGCTGGAATCGGCGATGCTCGATGGCGGCCGTTTTGCCGTCGCTATCGGCATCGGCGTCAATGTCGTGGCTTACCCTGAGGACTTGCCTTATCCAGCGACATCGCTGCAGGCGCTGGGCGCGACTTGTGACGCCGAAACGCTGTTCCTGGCGCTTTCGGATGCCTGGAGCGAGAATGCCCGGATGTGGGATGACGGACGCGGGCTCGATGCCATCAGAAGGCGCTGGCTTGCCCGCGCAGCCGGCCTCGGCGGCGAGGTTGCCGTCAGAATTGACGGCAATGTGGTGCGTGGCATCTTCGAGACCATTGACGAGGACTGCCGTTTCGTGATCCGCGACGATGAGGGATCGGTTTTGACGATCGCGGCCGGCAACGTGCATTTCGGCGCGGTCGCCTCGGCCCGCGTATAATTTTGTTTTTGCGCAATTCCGGGCGGAAAGCCGTGACACGCTTTTTCCCGGAATTGCGCCAACGGCTTGGCCAAAGCGGCCAGGAAGGAAAGAATTGATGGCGAATAGACAAAACGCCGAACTCGTCTTCGCGCCGCTGGGCGGCGTCGGCGAGATCGGCATGAACTTCGCCCTTTACGGCTATGGGCCCGCCGACGCGCGCGAATGGATCATCGTCGATGTCGGCGTCACCTTTCCGGACTCGGCACATCCCGGCGTTGATCTCATCCTGCCCGATACGCGCTTCATCGAGGAGAATATCGACGGCCTGCGCGGCATCGTCATCACCCACGCGCATGAGGATCATTACGGCGCGCTGCTCGACATCTGGCCGAAGCTTAAAGTCCCGGTCTGGATGACGCCGTTCACCGCCGGCCTGCTCGAAGCCAAGCGGCAGGGCGAGCAGGGCGCGCCGAAGATCCCGGCGTCGATCTACCGGGCCGGCGAGAAATTCACCATCGGACCTTTCGAGATCGAAGCTATCCCGGTCGCTCACTCCATCCCCGAGCCGATGTCGCTGGCGATCACCACGCCCGCCGGCACCGTCATCCACACCGGCGACTGGAAGATAGACCCGGCGCCGACGATCGGCCCGAAGACCGACGAGGCACGCTTCCGCGCCTATGGCGACAAGGGCGTGCTGGCGCTGATCTGCGATTCCACCAACGCGCTGAGGGAAGGGGAGTCGCCGTCGGAAGTCGCTGTTGGCGAAGGCCTCAAGGGCGTCATCGAGAGCGCGAAGGGGCGCGTCGCGGTCACCACCTTCTCCTCCAATGTCGGGCGCATCGTCTCGATCGCCAAGGCGGCACGCGATGCCGGCCGGCAATGCCTTGTGCTCGGCCGATCGCTGAAGCGCGTTATCGATGTGGCGGGCGAGCTCGGCTACATGGACGGGCTGCCGGAGTTCATCGCCGAGGAGGACTATGGTTATATCCCGCGCGAGAACCTGGTGATCATCTGCACCGGCAGCCAGGGCGAGCCGCTGGCTGCCCTTGCCAAGCTTTCGCGCGACGAGATGAAGTCGGTGGCGCTGACGGCCGGCGATACGGTGGTGTTTTCCTCGCGCACCATTCCCGGCAACGAGAAGGGAATCCTCGAGATCAAGAACCGGCTGATCGATCTCGGCATGAAGATCATCGAGGACGGCGACGCGCTGGTGCATGTCTCCGGCCACCCGCGCCGCAGCGAATTGCGCAAGATGTATGAATGGGTGCGGCCGCAGATCGGCGTTCCCGTGCATGGCGAGGCGGCGCATCTGGTGGCGCAGGGCTCGCTGATGTCGATGTCGGGCATCGGCCAGGTGGCGCAGGTGCGCGACGGCGACATGCTGAGGCTCTGGCCTGGCCCGGCGACGATCATCGACCAGGTGCCGTTCGGGCGGCTCTACAAGGATGGCTCGCTGATCGGCACCGACCAGGCGATGGGCATACGCGACCGTCGCAAGCTTTCCTTCGCCGGGCATGTCGCGGTCAATGTCGTGCTCGACGACAAATATGAGCTTGCCGGCGACCCCGACCTGGTGGCGATCGGCGTCGCCGAAGCGGATGCCCGCGGCGAGACGCTGGAGGATCTGATGCTCGATGCGGCAATCGGCGCGGTCGACTCCATTCCGCGTCAGCGCCGAAAAGACCTCGACCTGGTGCAGGAGGCGGTGCGCCGCGCAGTGCGCGGCGCCGCCAATGAAGCCTGGGGCAAGAAGCCGCTGGTGACGGTGTTCGTCACGCGGTGACGAACAAGGGAGTAAGGCAGTAGGG
>NZ_VFWS01000079.1:0-23317 GCF_006443065.1 Mesorhizobium sp. B1-1-5
CGCCGCGCGCCGGCGCCTTGCCGCCGCAGTTCTTGGCAATCATCGACAGCGAGCGCTGCGCCAGATTGCCGAGGCCGTTGGCGAGGTCGGCATTGGTGCGGTTGACGATCGCTTCGTGGCTGTAATTGCCGTCCTGGCCGAACGGCACCTCGCGCAGGAAGAAGTAGCGCACCTGGTCGACGCCGTAATGCTCGACCATGGTGAACGGGTCGATGACGTTGCCGACCGACTTCGACATCTTCTCGCCCCGGTTGAACAGGAAGCCATGGCCGAAGACGCGCTTCGGCAACGGGATTCCCGCCGACATCAGGAAGGCCGGCCAATAGACGGCGTGGAAGCGCACGATGTCCTTGCCGATGATGTGCGCATCGGCAGGCCAAAACCGCCATTTCTCATCGTTTTCATTGGGATAACCGACGCCGGTGATGTAGTTGGTCAAGGCGTCGACCCACACATACATCACGTGTTTTTCGTCGCCCGGCACCGGCACGCCCCAGTCGAAAGTGGTGCGCGAGACCGATAGATCCTTCAGCCCCGATTTGACGAAGCTCATCACCTCGTTGCGACGCTCGGCCGGACCGATGAAATCAGGCTGGCTCTCGTAAAGCGCGATCAGCCTGTCCTGGTAGGCCGACAGCCGGAAGAAATAGCTTTCTTCCTCGACCCATTCCACCGGCGTGCCCTGCGGCCCGTAGCGGACATTGTCGGGGCGAACCTCGGTCTCCTCCTCGCCGTAATAGGCCTCGTCGCGCACCGAATACCAACCGGCATAGCCGCCCTTGTAGATGTCGCCATTGGCGGCCATCGCCTTCCAGATCGCCTGGGAGGATGCGTAATGCCGCTCCTCGGTGGTGCGGATGAAATCGTCGTTGGAAGCGTTGAGCGCGGTGGCCATGCGCCTGAACTCGGCCGAGTTGCGGTCGGCGAGCTCGCGCGCCGCGATGCCTTCCTTGCGCGCCGTCTGCAGCATCTTGATGCCGTGCTCGTCGGTGCCGGTCAGGAAGAAGACATCCTTGCCGTCCAGCCGCTGGAAGCGGGCAAGCGCGTCGGTGGCGATCAGCTCATAGGCATGGCCGATATGCGGCTTGCCGTTTGGGTAGGAGATCGCGGTCGTGATGTAGAATGTATCGCGTGACATGAATGAACCGTCATGAATATCTGAATGTGAGTTGTGGCGGTGGATATCGCATCGGAACGTCGATTGCCATCCCGAGGCCAATGCATGCCGCCCAAAACTGGGCCAACGGCATGCATCGAACGAGCCGTCACATTCGCATCGCAGAATTCAGGCGGTCGATCATGGTCAGGGCGTGCTGCTTCTTGTCGAGGTTGTAGGTCTCAGCCTCAGATATCGTGTTCAGCGCCTCGTGCCAAGCCTCGGACAGGGTTTTGGCCCGGGCGAGATCGCCGGCCAGCGCGGCGTCACTGGCGGCGGTCGAAAGCAGGTCGAGCGCGCGCCGGTTGAAGATGTCGAACTGGATCGCCTGGTCGCGTCCCGCCACGGCTTCGGCAAGGCGATGGGCGTCGGCAATGTCGGGCTTCCTGGCCGCCACCAGTGCGTCGAGCGCGCCTGCGATCTCCAGCCCGCCATATTGGGTGAGCAGGATCGCGTTGCGGGCGCTGCCCCCTGCCCGCTCGGCCAGCGCTGCGCGCGCGCCCGGATCCTCCGGCGGCGGCGGCTCGACATTTTCCAGCACCGCCATCAGCTCGTCGGCGGCCAAAGGCGCCAGCCGCACCATCTGGCAGCGCGAGCGGATCGTCGGCAACAGGCTGCCGGGCGCATGCACCACCAGAATGAACAGGGTGCGCGCCGGCGGCTCTTCGAGATTCTTGAGCAAGGCATTGGCGGCGTTGGTGTTCATGTCGTCGGCCGGATCGACGATGACGACCCGGTAGCTGCCGTCATGCGAGGTCATCGACAGGAAGCGGCTGACCTTGCGGATCTCGTCGACGGTCAGCACCGTCTTGAAGCTCTTGGTCTTCTCGTTGGCCGGACGGGTGAGATGCAGCACCGAAGGATGCGCGCCGGTGGCGATCTGGCGAAACAGCGAGGAGACCGGATCGGGAACGGCAAGCGTGTCGGGCGCCGTCTTGAAATCCGGATATCTCAGAAGATGGTGCGCCGTGTGGAACGCCAGCGTCGCCTTGCCGATACCCTGCGGCCCGGCGAAAATCAGCGCATGCGGCAGCTTGCCGGCGCGGTAGGCGCTGGCAAGCATCCCTGCCGCCGATGCGTGGCCGATCAGCCGCGGCGTTTCGGCAGGCTCGGGTACGCCGTCCAGCGTGTCGTGCTGTTCGGGGGCGATACGTTCGAAGATCATGCCGGCGCCGTCTCGATCCTTTGCGCCGGCATCCGCTCTTCCAGCGCCGCGAAGACGGCGGCGGTGACGACGTTCTCCACCGTGTCGGGGTCGGCGGAAGCGTCGATGACGATGCAGCGCTCCGGCTCCGCCGCGGCGATAGCCAGGAAAGCCTCGCGCCGCCGCCGGTGGATGGCCAGGGTCTCCTTCTCGAAGCGGTCGGCGGCGTCACCGGCGCCGCGCCGCGCGGCGGCCCGCTTCAGGCCTTCAGCGGGATCGATGTCGAAGATCAGCGTCATGTCGGGCATCATGCCGTTGATGGCCACCGCCTCCAGCGCCTTCATGAAATCGGCGTCGAGCCCGCCGGTGACGCCTTGGTAGACCCGCGAGGAATCGATGAACCGGTCGCACAGCACGATCGAGCCGCGCTCGACCGCGGGCCGGATGACCTGCTCGACATGGTCGGAGCGCGCGGCGGCGAACAGGATCGCCTCCATCTTCGGGCCGAACGGTTCGGCCGCCCCGGACAGAAGCACATGCCTTACGGCCTCGGCGCCGGGCGATCCACCCGGTTCGCGGCTGACCAGGACGTCGTATTTCTTGGCGCGCATGCGCCGCGCCAGCCGCTCGATCTGCGTCGACTTGCCTGCTCCTTCGCCGCCCTCGAAGGTGATGAAAAATCCGCTCGCCAATCGAGATTGCCTTTGCCCGTGCTGGCCGCTGTCATAGCTCCCGTCCGACAAAAGGTCCACGAACTTGCCCGATCACAAATGTTTCTGACGTAGCCAGCCGACAGCGAGTTCCTTGGCTGCGTCGAACGCGCGCTGCGGCAGCGTGCCCACCTTAACCGACTCGGCGGCATAGAGCGGCGTCTGCTGGCTCAGCGTCTCGCCTATCCAAACGCGCAATTCCCCGACCGGTTGCCCCTCCTCGACCGGTGCCGACACCGGACCCTGGTAGACGATCCTGGCGGTCAGCTTGTCGCGGTTGGCTATCGGCAGAAAGATGTCTACCGGACCTTTCGCTTTCAAGGCCAGGCCGGATTTGGCGCCGCCGAAAACCTGCGCTTCCCCAACCACCTCGTCCTTGGCGAAGATCTCGGTCTTCTGGAATGATCGCGAGCCCCATTCGAGCAGCTTGCGCGCCTCTTCGGAGCGTTCGCGATCATTCGCCAGTCCGCTGAGGGCGGCGATCACGCGCGTGCCGTTGTGGCCGACGGTGCCGACCAGGCCGAAGCCCGCCTGCTCGCTGGCGCCGGCCACGAAGCCGTCGGCCTCGATGCCCATGGCGATCAGCGGATTGCGGTTCCTCTGCGAGATCTTGTTCCAGGTGAAGTCCGGCTGGCCGTAATAGTGGAAGAACTCGGGATAGTCGCGCCACAGATGCAGCGCCAGCATCGTCAGCTCCCGCACCGTCGTCTGCTGCCCGTCGGCCGGCAGGCCGGTCGAATTGACGAAGGTCGATTTCGAGAGGCCGAGCTGGCGGGCGCGATCGGTCATCTGCGCGGCGAAATTCGCTTCCGAGCCCGCCATGCCCTCGGCGAGCACGATACAGCCGTCATTGGCGGCCTGCACGGTGACGCCCTGGATCAGATCCTCGACGCGGACCTCGGATTTGAGCTTGGCGAACATGGTCGAGGTACCGGACGGCGCGCCGCCGGTGCGCCAGGCGTTTTCGCTGACGACGAAAGTGTCGTCGAGCGTGATCCGCTTCGACTTGATGGCGTTGAAGACCATTTCCATCGTCATCAGCTTGGCCATCGAGGCGGGCGGGATCGGCTTGTCGGGGTCCTTGGCGAAGAGCACGGTGCCGGTGTCGGCATCGATCATGAACGCCTGCGCCGCCTTGGTCTCGAAGAGTTGCGCGCTGGCCGGGGCGGCGCAAAGCAACACCAGCGCCAATCCCAGAAGGCTGGCGAAAGGCGGAAAAATGCGGAACTGCATGAAATGTCGACCCGATCTGAGCAACCCGGAAAAGCGTAGAGCCGCTCCAGAATGCGCAAAGACTACCCCGCGGCCAAGCTATCAGGGTTTTTTCGGCCGGATCAACGGGCAGCGCGAATTTGATCAGTTACGCACAACCAGCGCGTCCGGCGCGCCATGCGACCAGGCTGCCTGGAGCAGGTCGTCGACGCTGCCATGGCCGTCCGGATAGACATTGACCGCATACCAGTCATTTCCGTCGAGCTCGGTGCGCTGGATCTCGGTCCGGCCGAACGGCGCGAGCGCTGCGGCCACGCGCTTTGCCTTCGCGGCCTCGTCGAAGGAACCGGCAGCGACGTAGTCGGAGGCGGGCGCCTGTAGCTCTCGGTTTGATTTCTTCCATGAACGCAGGATATCGGCGGCCGACATGCCGCCGGAATCGAGCGCGGCAAAGACGTCGGCGCGCTCTACCCGCTCATCCGCGTAAGACAGCGAGGCCATGGCGAAGGGCGAGTTCGGCGGAAGCGTGAAATCCGGCCGTTCCGGCACGATCGGGCCGAAATCCGGCAGCATGACATCACCAGCGCCCTGGACGGCGAATGCGGCCGGCTGCACGGCCGCCTGGTCTGAAAGCCCCGGCTGCGCTGCAAAGGCCTGCCCCGAATTGGTCAACTCGCCCGGAAACGGCGCGGCCGCCGGCGACGCCCCCACCGGCACGCTCGGCGACGGGCCGTTCATGGCCACCATCACTCCGGTCGGCAGGCCGTCCGAAGGATCCGGCCGGTTGTTGCCGGGGTGATAGGAGGCCACCAGATACTGGTCGTCATCGCCATCGAGCGGCGCGCGGCCGACATATTCCACTTTGACCCTGGCCGTACCGACCTTGGCATAATCGAGCATCTGCGCCGCGCGTTCGGAAACGTCGATGATGCGGCCTTCGTGATAGGGGCCGCGGTCGTTGACGCGCACGATCACCGAGCTGCCGGTCTCCAGATTGGTGACGCGGGCATAGCTCGGCAGCGGCATCGTCGGATGCGCTGCCGTCAGATGCGTCATGTCATAGACTTCGCCATTGGCGGTCAGGCGGCCATGAAACGCATCGCCGTACCAGGAAGCCAGGCCGACCTTGGCGTAGCCCTTGTCTTCCTTGGGATAGTACCATTTGCCGCGCACTTGATAGGGCTTGCCGAGCTGGTCGCGGCCGCCGCCGCGCCGCATGAACTGGACACGCGGGCTCGCCTTCACGCCATATTCGGATTCGGCGAAATATTCCTTGGAGCGGCCCTTCTTGTAGACCATCCCCTTCGGTTCGGGTTGCGAGGCGCAGGCAGCCAGCAGTAGGCCCGAAAGGGCGCACAGGGCGAAAGCAGAAGCGCGACGAAGACGCGGGCGCGTCAGGGTCTGCATGTCTCGATTGTCCCCTACCGTGCTGTCACCAGACGGGACCAGAAGTCGCCCGCCAGGCCAACACCTTGATCCCCAATCTCTTTTGCACAGGAATTGCTTATCACGATGTTAATCGATTATGGCCGCAACAGGGCGACATTATGGCGCAAGGCGGTGACACCGTCGCTCGGAAAGTCCGTTCTCGTTCGAGTATTCTGGCTGCCAACAGCGCCGGCCATAAGATCGCCGGCGCGTCCAATCCGAATAAGAGTAACGGTTTGTGCGCTATTCCAGGTTGGATAGCACCTGCTGGGCCGTCGCACGAGACAGCATCTCACGCTTTGTCAGTACGGGTTTCTCGTAGGCTTTCTTCACGATTGTCCCCCTGTTTGAAATATTAGCAGATTGAGATTGGCAGGGTCATGACGTCATTGTCAATGCGCCGAACCGCCAGCAGGACGAAGCCGGGAGCTAACCTCGCCTCGGGTAGGGTCGGGGTTGCCATTCGTAAGCCGTGGCGCATGTCAGCGCGATTGGGATGATTGCCCCGTGCCGTTGCGGCCAGCTATACATCTATCCGGTAGCGTCAGTACTGTTGAGACTGCACATCCGGATCAGCCAACCTCCGCCAGCCTGACGCTCAAAGACACTCAGCGAGGTGCCGTTGCCGACCGCCTCTCCTTCCGAATAGCCAGCCAATGTCCAGGCTAGATTTCCGGAGCTGCCCGCTTCGATCACCTGAAGGGTCTTATTAGGCCCGGCATGTTGAACCCAAATCTCGTGCAGCGCCTCTATTGCCGCGCGCCCCCGCGCCGGAGGCCCATAGGGTGAATGCATTTCGGCATCGTCGGTGAAGATAGCAGCACAGCCAGATGCATTCCCCGATCGGTAAGCTACGACATACAAGTCCCAAAGCGGCTGTAGATCATCTCGGATCGACATAGTTACCCTCCTTCGGCGCCTGGACTTAGTTTAGAGAATACTAATGCGACTGACTAGATCGCCATCTCTTCCAGCGGATTTCCCCCAGCCGTTCAGGTGCATGTCGTTTCCGCCGGCCCCGGCAACGTAGCCGTCGGGTCACGCCGAATTTATGCCCACCTTTTGCCGTGACAGTTGGAAGGTGCCGCCGCAGTGGTTGACGCGGCCCTGAAAGCCGCACTACAGGAATGAAGCGCAAACCGGCCGGGGAATGCCTTCGGTGCCAACCGAAACAACCGGTCGCGATGACCAAAATGGTTGAAAAACCATAGTGGAGGGATGGCCGAGCGGTTTAAGGCACCGGTCTTGAAAACCGGCGTGGGCGCAAGTTCACCGTGGGTTCGAATCCCACTCCCTCCGCCATTTCGGTGCCTGAGTGGGCACCGCGCACGGAGCGCCGTGGCGGGCAAAGACAGGCGCAAGGCGACAAGGCGCGGCTTGCCCGCATAATCCCTGCCGCCGGAGACGGTCCAGACCTCGCCCCGCCTCATTCATCGTCCCAATCGGATACCGCGTCCATGAACGCCTGATCCTCGGCCGCACGGGCGCTCGCGGCCACCGCCGCCGACTGTCGGTGCGCCTCGGACTTAAACGACGCGGCGCGCACGTCCGGCACCCAAATCTGGATGGGCCGCAGGCCCTGGGCGCGTAGCCGCTCCCGATGTTCCTGCACCTTCACATGCGTGGACTTTGCCCTTCTTGCCGATGCCATGAGCCATTCTCCGCAATAGTTACATGTAACCCAGCATGGACAACGCGTTGTGACCAGCCTTTTCGCGACCGCCAGGAGGCGCAAGTCCGACTGGTTCAGTTGCCTGAAATCCGTGGATTCCGGCATCGACGACATAGACATTCCACGCATATTAGCGAGTCTGCAGCTTAAGGCGATCAAGGGTTGCAGCCGGTGCATTCGTTAGAACCGACGCGGCGCTGGCGACCGACAGTTGGTAAACCACCGTTTATTTGATTTATCGGACAAAATATGCTGCTTGTCGCGCCCATGAAAAAGCTCTGCCTGATGGTTCTGGCGTCGCTGACGCCGGTCTTGCCGGCCAAGGCGATGGACAATGCGTTGCGCGCCGGCCTGATGAAACTCGATCCTGAGACCCGCCTCGAGCAGCGCTGTGACGCCGAGGTGCTCGACCGGATCAGCCACGACGATCGCAACTACAAGGCCGACCGCGTCGTGGCCTACGCGTTCGCCACGCCGCAGATGAGCGCCGATGCCATCAAGAGCTCGGGCGCCGCCTTCCGCAGCAATGGCCAATGGTACCGGCTGAAGTTCAAATGCCAGACCGCGCCGGACCATATGCAAGTGCTGCAGTTCCGCTACAAGATCGGCGACGAAATCCCGGAATCCGACTGGGCCAAATATAATCTCTACGACTAGAGCAATTCCAGGGAAAGTGCGTAGCGGTTTCCCGTCCGGAATTGCGTCAAAACAAAGAGATAGAGCGGTTCGCCGTTTCCGTGAAACGGTGAAACGCCCTAGTTTTCGGCCTCGCCAGCTTGCCGGCAACCACCCGAAATCCTTGAGGGCTTGCGCTGCCGGCCTTGTTTTCCGGCGATGTCCAACCCTGCGTCTTGACGCCGATGGACCGCGCCTTTAGGCCCGTCCGGGTAAAGGGCTACGCTCATTTCAGGCAAGGATTTCTAGTCGATGGAAATATTCACTGCCGCAGGCCTTTCGGCTCTCCTCCAGGTCGTCGCAATCGATCTCGCGCTTGCCGGCGACAACGCAATTGTGATCGGCCTCGCGGCAGCCGGCCTTCCCATCGATCAACGCAAGCGTGCCATCCTGGTCGGCATCGCGGCAGCCACCGTCCTGCGCATCGTCTTTGCCCTGATCACGCAATGGCTGCTGAGCATCGGCCCGATGCTGCTCATCGCCGGCGGGCTCCTGCTTCTGTGGGTATGCTGGAAGATGTGGCGCGAGCTGCGCGTCAGCCACGAGGATGAGCGCGACGCGACAGAAGCGCTGTCGAACGGCGATTATAACAAGGACGGCAAAATCGCCGGCAAACCGCGCAAGACCTTCTCGCAGGCCGCCTGGCAGATCGTCATCGCCGACGTCTCGATGTCGCTCGACAACGTGCTCGCCGTCGCCGGCGCAGCCATGAAGCATCCCACGGTGCTGATCATCGGGCTGGTCCTTTCGATCGCGCTGATGGGCTTTGCCGCATCCTTCGTCGCGCGTCTGCTGCACAAGTACCGCTGGATCGCCTATGTCGGCCTGCTGATCATCCTCTATGTCGCGGTGAACATGCTTCTGGGAGGCGCCGTGCAGCAGTTTCCCGACCATTTTGCTTTCCTGGCGCCCTGGTTCGGATCGGACGGCCACTGACGCTCGTTCAGGCGAGCGTCTGCCGCATCGCCTCTTGTCATGGCCGGCTGGCAGGTTTGCTTCTGTGCCGAAGCGTGCTATTGCGCCGCGCGAATTGGCTGATAGCCGCGCGCCGTGGATCGATCTTCGGAGCCTGAGGCTCCTCGATCTCGCCCTCATCTCTTGGAAAACAAATTTATGTCCGCCCCACGCGTCAGTTTCGTCAGTCTTGGATGCCCGAAGGCGCTCGTTGATTCCGAGCGCATCATCACGCGGCTGCGTGCCGAGGGCTACGAGATCGCACGCAAGCATGACGGCGCCGACCTCGTCGTCGTCAACACTTGCGGCTTTCTCGATTCCGCCCGCGACGAGTCGCTCAACGCCATCGGCTCCGCCCTTTCCGAGAACGGCCGCGTCATCGTCACCGGCTGCCTCGGCGCCGAGCCGGAGGTCATCCGCGAAAAGCATCCCAATGTGTTGGCGATCACCGGCCCGCAGGCCTATGAGAGCGTGATGGCCGCGGTGCACGAGGCGGCCCCGCCCAGCCACGATCCCTATGTCGACCTGCTGCCGCCGCAGGGCGTGAAGCTGACGCCGCGCCACTACGCCTATCTGAAGATTTCCGAGGGCTGCAACAACCGCTGCACCTTCTGCATCATTCCGGCGCTGCGCGGCGATCTCGTCTCGCGCCCGGCCGCGGACGTGCTGCGCGAAGCCGAAAAGCTCGCCAAGGCCGGCGTCAAGGAGATCCTGGTCATCTCGCAAGACACCAGCGCCTACGGCATCGACATCAAGTATCAGACGTCGATGTTTGGCGATCGCGAGGTGCGGGCGAAATTCCTCGACCTCGCCGAGGAACTCGCCAAACTCGGCATCTGGATACGCATGCATTATGTGTATCCCTACCCGCACGTCGCCGACGTCATTCCGCTGATGGCGGAGGGAAAGATCCTCCCCTATCTCGACATTCCCTTCCAGCACGCCTCGCCGCAGGTACTGAAGAACATGCGCCGCCCCGCGCATGGCGAAAAGACGCTGGACCGCATCCGCGGCTGGCGCGAGGTCTGCCCGGATCTCGCCATCCGCTCGACTTTCATCGTCGGCTTCCCCGGCGAAACCGAGGACGATTTCGAGATGCTGCTCGACTGGCTGGACGAAGCCAGGATCGACCGCGCCGGTTGTTTCAAATACGAGCCGGTCAAGGGCGCGCGCTCCAACGATCTCGGACTGGAGCAGGTGCCGCAGGAGATCAAGGAAGCGCGCTGGCACCGTTTCATGCAGCGCCAGCAGAAAATCTCGGCTGCGCAATTGGCCAAGAAAGTCGGCAAGCGCCTGCCGGTGCTGATCGACGAGGCGCATGGCACATCCGGCAAAGGCCGCACCAAATACGACGCGCCGGAGATCGACGGCTCCGTGCACATCCAGTCGCGGCGGCCGCTGCGCGCCGGCGAGATCGTCACCGTCAAGATCGACCGCGCCGACGCTTACGATCTTTACGGCTCGGCCGTCTGACAGCCCACGCGGACCCACGCAGTTTCAAAGAAAATGGGCGCCCGGGGGCGCCCATTTCCGTTTCGGTTCAGCAGCTTGCCGCTTACTGCGGCAGCTTGTCGTCGATGCCCTTGACGTAGAAGTTCATGCCGAGCAGCGTGCCGTCGTCGGCGACCTCGCCATCCTTCAGCCAGGGCGAACCATCCTGCTTGGAGACGGGTCCGGTGAAGGGATTCCAGCCGCCGGCGATCTTCTTCTCGGTCGCCTCGGCCATCGCCTTCACGTCGTCAGGCATGTTGGTGTAGGGCGCGAGCTTGACGGCGCCGTCCTTGATGCCCAGCCACACATTGTCCGGCTTCCAGGTGCCATCGAGCGCCGCCTGCACGCGGCTGATATAATACGGGCCCCATTCGTCGGTCAGCGAGGTCAGCTGCGCGTGCGGTGCGAACTTGATCATATCGGACGACTGGCCGAAGCCGTGCAGCTTGCGCTCCTCGGCGACCTGCAGAGCGGCGGTCGAGTCGGTGTGCTGGACGATGATGTCGGCGCCCTGGTCGAACAGCGCCTTGGCGGCGTCGGCTTCCTTGCCGGGGTCGAACCAGGAATTCACCCACACGATCTTCACCTTGAAGTCGGGATTGACCGACTGCGCGCCGAGCATGAAGGAGTTGATGCCCATCACCACTTCCGGGATCGGGAAGGAAACGATGTAGCCGGCGAGGCCCTTCTTCGATTCCTTGGCCGCGATCTGGCCGAGCACATAGCGGCCTTCATAGAAGCGGGCGTTGTAGATGCCGAGATTGTCGCCGGTCTTGAAGCCGGTGGCATGCTCGAACATCACCTTGGGGAACTTCTTGGCGACCTTCACTTCGGCATCCATGAAGCCGAAGGAGGTACCGAAGATGATCTTGCACTTCTCGCGCGCCAGGCGCTCGAAAGCGCGGTCGGCGTCCGGGCCTTCCGAGACGTTTTCGAGATAGGCGGTCTCGACCTTGTCGCCGAGCGCCTTCTCGACTTCGAGCCGGCCCTGGTCGTGCTGATAGGAATAGCCGAAGTCGCCGATCGGACCCGTATAGACCCAGCAGGCCTTGAGCTTGTCGGCGGCCTGGGCGGTTGCCGCCAGGGACAGGGCCGCGGCCGTGGTCATCAACGCAATAAGCAGTTTTTTCATTGTGTTACCTCTCTGAGTTAAGCCTTGGAGCTTCCCGTCTTTTTGTTGTTGTCAACGATCCGGAACAAATGGCTGCCCCAACGAAGCCGGCGTGTTCATCATCGTCAGCCGCTTGTTGCGCGAGATTAGAACGAGAACCACGACGGTTGCCAGATAGGGCAGCGAAGAAAGAAACTGCGAAGGCACCGGAATGCCAAAAGCCTGTGCATGAAGCTGGCCGATCCACACCGCGCCGAAGATATAGGCGCCGGCCAGGACCCGCCACGGACGCCAGGAAGCGAACACCACCAGCGCCAGCGCGATCCAGCCGCGACCCGCGCTCATGTTTTCCACCCATTGCGGGGTGTAGACCAGCGATAGGTGGCCGCCGGCAAGGCCGGCGCAGGCGCCGCCAAAGATCACGGCGAGATAGCGGTAGCGGATGACCTTGATGCCGAGCGCATGCGCCGACGTATGGCTGTCGCCGATCGAGCGCAGCGTCAGGCCCGTGCGCGTCTTGAACAGGAACCACATTACCGCCGCGGTCAGCGCGATCGAGATGTAGAACACCGGGTCCTGGCCGAAGACCAGCTTGCCGACCACCGGGATCGAGCTGATCCCCGGGATGTCCAAATTGGGCAATCTCACGCCCGGCTGACCGACGAAGCTGGTGCCGATCATGCCCGAGAGGCCGAGGCCGAGCAGCGTCAGCGACAGGCCGGTCGCCACCTGGTTGGTCGCCAGCGACAGCGTCATGACGGCGAACAGCAGCGAGAACAGCGCGCCGACGATGATCGCGGCAAGCAGGCCGATCCACGGCGATCCGGTGAGGTAACCGGCGCCGAAGCCGCCGACGGCACCCATGATCATCATGCCCTCGACGCCGAGATTGAGCACGCCGGAGCGCTCGACAACCAGCTCGCCGATCGCCGCGATCAGGAGCGGCGTCGCCGCGGTCGCGATGGTCAAAAGGATGTTGACGGTGATGTCCATCAGCGAGCCTCCTCGAGCTTGGGCGCCGCTTCGAGCTGCGCCGCGCCGTTCGGCTTCGTTAGCGCCATGCCGATCAGGCGAATGCGGTAGTGGATGAGCGTGTCGCAGCCGAGCACGAAGAACAAAAGCATGCCCTGGAACACGCGCGCCACCTTGTCGGAAATGCCGAGCGCGCTCTGCACCGCCTCGCCGCCGAGATAGGTCAGCGCCAGCACCAGGCCCGCGGCCACGATGCCAAGCGGATTGAGCCTGCCGAGAAAGGCGACGATGATGGCAGTGAAGCCGTAGCCGGGCGAGATCACCGGCTGCAACTGGCCAATGGCGCCGGAGACCTCGGAGATGCCTGCCAGACCGGCCAGCGCGCCGGACAGAAGGAAAGCGAAGAACACCATGCGGCTGAAGCCGAAGCCGGCAAAGCGCCCTGCCCTTGGGCTTGAGCCCAGCACGCGCACCTCGAACCCTTTCAGCATGCGGCTCATCATCAGCCAGACCAGCACGGCGGCAATCAAGGCGAAGACGAAGCCCCAATTGGCTCGGCCGGCGTCGGGCATCAGCTCGGGCAGCACCGCCGAGTCGCCGAACTGGATCGTCTGCGGGAAACCATGGCCTTGCGGATCGCGCCACGGGCCGCGCACCAGCCAGTCGAGGAAAAGCTGCGCGACATAGACCAGCATCAGGCTGGTCAGGATCTCGTTGGTGCTGAATCGGGTCTTCAAAAGCGCCGGGATCGATGCGTAAAAGGCGCCGCCGACCATGCCGAGCAGAAGCATCAGCGGGATCACCAGCGGGCCTTCGAACTGCGGGAACAGCACCGGGATGATCGAGCCGAAGATCGCGCCGAAGATGAACTGGCCTTCGGCGCCGATGTTCCAGATATTGGCCCTGTAGCAGACCGACAGGCCGACCGCGATCAGGATCAGCGGCGCTGCCTTGATCGCCAGCTCATGCAACTGCCAGACCTGGCTGACCGGCTCGACGAAATAGATCTCGAAGGCATTGAGCGGGTTGACGCCGAGCAAGGCGAACATGATGGCGCCGGCAATGATCGTCAGTGCGAAGGCGATGAAGGGCGACAGCATCGAGAACAGCGCCGAGCGCTGCGGGCGTTTGACGAGTTCGATGCGCATCATGCCACCTCCATTCTGTGTTCGGCGTGGCCGGGCTCGGCGCCGCCCATCAACAGGCCGATCCTCTCGAAAGTCGCCTCGGCAATCGGCAGCGGCGTCGACAATTCGCCGTTGTGCATGACGGCGATCGCGTCCGACAGCTCGAACAATTCGTCGAGGTCCTGGCTGATGACCAGGACAGCGGAGCCGCTGCGGGCAAGCTCGATCAGGGCCTGACGGATGTGAGCGGCAGCACCGGCGTCGACGCCCCAGGTCGGCTGGTTGACGATCATGACGCTCGGCTTGCGGTCGAGCTCGCGCCCGACGATGAATTTCTGCAGATTGCCGCCCGACAGGGCGGCAGCTTCCGGATCCGGCGCGCTCTTGCGTACGTCCATGGCCGTGATGATGCGCTGGGCGGCGCTGTAAACGGCGCTGTTCTTGACCATGCCTCCCGAGCCGACGAAAGCCTTGCCGTCTGTGGCATGACGGGACAGAAGCAGGTTCTCCGAAAGCTTCATGCGAGGTGCTGCGCCATGGCCGAGGCGCTCTTCCGGCACGAAGGCGGCGCCCATCAGCCGCCGGCCGGTGATCGACAGGCCACCGGCGTCCTTGCCGCGAATGCGCACGGAACCGGTATCCTGCTGCAGCACTTCGCCGGAGACGGATTCGAAGAACTCGCCCTGGCCGTTGCCGGCCACACCCGCGATGCCGATCACTTCGCCGGCACGCACGGTGAGGTTGATGTTCTTGAGCGGGATGGCGAAGGGCGTCGCCGGCTTGCGGCTGAGGTTGCGGATTTCCAGCAGCGCCGGCGCCGTTTCGATGCCTTCCGCCGGCGCGCGCACCACAGCCTTCACCTCGCTGCCGACCATCATGCGGGCGAGCGAGGCGGCGGTCTCCTGGCGCGGGTTGCAATGGCCGACAACTTTGCCGTGGCGAAGCACCGTGGCGCGGTCGCAGATGCGTTTGACCTCTTCCAGCCGGTGCGAGATGTAGAGGATCGACTTGCCTTCGGCGCGCAGGCGCTCCAGCGTCTCGAACAGTTTGTCGGCTTCCTGTGGCGTCAGCACCGAGGTCGGCTCGTCGAGAATGATGAGCTGCGGTGTCTGCAAGAGGCAACGGATGATCTCGATGCGCTGGCGTTCGCCGACCGAAAGGTCTCCGACCAGCGACTCCGGATCGAGCGGCAGGCCGTAGCTGTAGGACAATGCCCTCGCCTTCGCGGCGATGCTGCTGATCGGCGAACCGTCATCGAGCGAAAGCGCGATGTTCTCGGCCGCCGTCAGCGCCTCGAACAGCGAGAAATGCTGGAACACCATGCCGATGCCGAGCTTCTTGGCCGCGCCCGGGCTGGTGATCTTGACCGGCTTGCCGTCCCAGAAGATCTCGCCCGAGTTCGGCTCGAGCGATCCGAACAGCATCTTGACCAGCGTCGACTTGCCGGCGCCGTTCTCGCCGAGCAGCGCGTGGATCTCGCCTTTTGCGATATTGAGATCGATGTGATCGCACGCCGTCAGCGTGCCGAATATCTTGGTTAGGCCGCGAACCTCGAGCAGGTTCGCCCTGTCATGATTTGCACTCACAGTGCCTCCCATCCGGTTTCCCAGACATGTTCTGTGTTCCCGAAAGCATGGTATGCGCGGCCGGCTCCAGTCGGAAAGCAGCACCCGACTTGAAAGAGCTTCAAGAATTTCAGCGGAAACTCAAGGGCTAAGATAGACCCGTGGAGAACGACAGCAAATCAACAACGCTTTTCAGGCAATCCGTGCCTTCGGGCACGGCAAGCCGCTGAAAAACAGGGCAGCCGGCCAGGTATGGTGCTGAAAAGTGTAAGGCGACGTCCCGCCCCGGAATTGCGATAGAGCGGTACGCCGCTTCCGCGAAGCGCTCTATGGAATGAGGACGGTCGTTCCCGTCGTCTTGCGGGCCTCGAGATCCGCTTGCGCTTTTGCAGCATCCTTCAGCGCATAGCGCTGGTTGATCTTGATCGCGACGGCGCCGCTCTTGACCACGTCGAAAAGCGCTTCGGCCGACTTCACCAGATCCTCGCGTCTGGCATTGTAGACGAAAAGCGTCGGCCGGGTCGCGTAGAGCGAGCCTTTCTGCGCCAGCAGCGACATCGAGAAGGGCGGGATCGGCCCGGACGACTGGCCGAAGCTCACGAACATGCCGAGCGGCCGCAGGCAGTCGAGCGATGCCGGAAAAGTGTCGGCACCGACGGAATCGTAGACGACGTCGCATTTCTTCCCGCCCGTCAGCGCCTCGACGCCGGCGACGAAATCCTGCTCTTTGTAGTTGATGACGTGATCGAAGCCATGCGCCCGCGCAAGTTCGATCTTGTCAGCGGAACTCGCGGTGCCGATCACGGTCGCGCCGAGATGCTTCGCCCATTGCCCGAGGATCAGGCCGACACCGCCTGCGGCTGCATGGTAGAGGATCGTGTCGCCGGCCTTGACGGGAAAGGTGCGGCGCAAGAGGTATTCGGCCGTCATGCCCTTCAGCATCATCGCCGCCGCTTGCTCGTCGCTGATGCCGTCCGGCACTTTGACCACACGGTCGGCCGCGATCACCCGTTGCTCAGCATAAGCCCCGACATTGACGGCATAGGCGATGCGGTCGCCGGGCCTCAGCCAGTCGACGCCGGGGCCGAGCGCCAGCACGACGCCCGCTGCCTCGCCGCCTGGGATCAGCGGAAAACCGCCAAGTGGCGGATAAAGCCCGGAGCGATAGTAGACGTCGATGAAGTTGAGGCCGATTGCCGTGTGCCGGACCAGGATCTGGCCTTCTCCCGGCTGGCCGGGGTCGGCGTCTTCATAGGCCAGGACTTCGGGGCCGCCATGGGCGTGGATGCGGATTGCCTTGGACATCGCTCAGCTCTCTGAAGGGTAAGTGCACAAATCTGGAAACATGATTGCGAAAGGGAGAACCGATTTTCGGAAGATCATGCGCCGATATACAGCTAGGGCCAGGATGACCATTCAGCCAAAAATATCCTGATCCAGGATCAGGACTTCTTGGCGCCCAGATTGGGAAACATCTGCATGATGCCTCCGATGCAGGCGAGATAGAGGCCGGTGATGGTGATGCCGATCTTGGTGAAGTTGCTGACCTGCTCTCCCAGCACGCCGATCTTGTCATAGAAGGCGGCAAGTGCTGCCTGCGCCAGCGCCAGCGCGCCGAAGGCGCACCACAAAAGCGTCATAAAAAGATTGACCGACCTCAGCCGCACGACACGCACCGGATGGATGAAGTTGATCGGCATGAAGGTCAAAATGCCGGCAACCACCACCACGGTGAAAGATACCCATTGCCCAGGCTCGATGACGAAGAGCGTGAACACCACCATGTTCCAGACGACGGGAAACCCTTTGAAGAAGTTCTCCTTCGTCTTCATGCCGGTGTCGGCATAATAGATCGCGCTGGAGACGACGATGATGGCCGCCGAAAGGAAGGACAGATTCTCGCCCATGAAGCCGCGCTGATAGAGCGCGAAGGCCGGGATGAGCACGTAGGTGACGTAATCGATAATGTTGTCGAGGAGCTCTCCCGACCATGTCGGCAGGATTTCCTTGACCTCGAGCTTCCTGGCGATCGGACCGTCGATACCATCGACGAAAAGCGCCAGCCCCAGCCACCAGAACATCGCCGTCCAGCGTTGCTCGCTCGCCGCCACCAGCGACAGGAAGGCAAGGAACGATCCCGACGCGGTGAGCAGATGAACGGAGAACGCGCGCGCCTGCGGCCACGTCACCTTCTTCTTCGGCAATGGGATCCGTTGCGCGATCTTCTTGGCTGCCTTGCCGGCCCTTGTGTTCTTGCTCACGGTCCCCGCCAGTCCAGCTTGCAGATTTCGGCCGAGCGGCCGGCGAAATTCCAGTTGCGGCCGAAGGCGCGCATCTTGCTCTTGTCGGACTTGGCCACGATGATTTCCGGCGCGATCCAATATTCCGAATTGGCGATCACCGTATCTTTCTCACGGTCCTTGCCAGGAATGGGCGTCACCGCGCCGTCGATGATCTTGGGAATCTGGAAGACGCGCGTCTTGTCGCGCGTCTCGTAGGTGATCGGCACCTGCTCGACGCCGAGGAATTTCCCGACGAGGATCGAAAGCAGCGAGGTGGTGCCGCCGGCCTTGCCGGTGAAGATCTTGGTCAGCGCCTTCACCGCATAAATCGACGCGCGCTTGTCGATAAACAGGCCGGCCGTCCAGTTGCCGCGGCTCATATAGCCGGGAATTTCCATGATCAGGCCGAGATTGAGGCCCGACAGGTCGACCTCGCCGAAATGGCCCGCATCGATGCGGAAGCCCGCCCATGTCTGGCAATAGCCCTCGGTCGGCGGATGGCTGCCAAGCGACAGCACGCAGGGACAGAAAACCGTGCAATTGCAGGAGAGTACCAGCTCCCCTTTCATTGCCCAGCTTTGGTCGGTCATCGAATTCTCCCTCATGCCGAAACTAATAGCAGGGCAGCCGCCCACACAAGCAGTATCGCACCGGCAATCCGGCTGGCCACCCTGCCAGCGGTCTGTTTTTCGATCAGCGTGAACAGGCCGATCAGCGCCATCCAGAAGACGTTCATGGCGCCTACGGCAAACATCACCAGCATCAGCGCCCAGCAGCAACCGAGACACCAGACGCCCTGTTCCAGGCCGAGCCGGAAGATGCGGCCTGATTTCGCGCTCCACCTGGCGAACAGGATCGAGAACGGATTGCGGCACTTTTCCAGGCATGCCTGTTTCAGGTCGCTGAATTGATAGAGGCCGGCGACAAGCAGCGCGATGGCGCCGGCAAGCCCGACGGCGGGGTCGAGCATCCGGCCGGAACCGGCAAAGGCGTACACCGCGAGCGTCAGCACGCTGAAACCCACGGATGCGCCGAGCCATGTGGCGAGGTATCCGGCGACAAGCACCAGCGGATGAACGACTGGTTCGCCTTTGATCCTCGCCGTGTCGGCGATTTCGCAATAGGTGCGGATCAGCGGCGCCGCCGAAGGCAGCATCGTCGCCACGGCCATCAGGAACCACATCAGCACAAGCGCCGGTGCTTGCAGGCCCGCCATGCCGGCAAGCGGCGCCGGCGTGAGGCAAAGAGCGAAGAACCGGTCGAGAAAATCCGGCAACGGCAGGCCCGGCAGATTTTTCAGCAGCATATCGCCGGGGGCGCCCACGGGGCTGCCTTCAGCGCCGCGTATCGCCATCGCGCCGAGAAGCAACCACGCAAGGGCGATGCCGATACCGATCGTGAGCATGACCGCGAGGCGCGGGCTGCGCGCCACGCCAGCCGTGGCGCGGCCGGCGCGGTCGAGATGGCTGAAATCATGCTGCTCGCCGCTCATGGCAATCGAATGGGCTGAATCGCCGCGTTGATCAAGCCGGCCAATCTGCCCTATATCCGGACAAAGGCCCGACGGGTCGCCTCGCATTGTGGAAGCCTGGCGTGGAGCACAACGACAAAGCCCGCATCCTGGTTGCCGGCAGCGGTCCGGCCGGCTTGATCGCCGCGCTCGGCTTCGCCGAGGCCGGCTTCGAAGTGACGCTGGTCGGCCCTGAGGCCAACACCGCCGACGGCCGCACTACCGCCCTCATGAACCCCGCCCTAAAAGTCCTTGAACGACTGGGCATCCTTGCCGAACTGAGGCCGCAGGCCGCGGCGCTCAAGGTGATGCGC
This sequence comes from Mesorhizobium sp. B1-1-5, assembly GCF_006443065.1. Taxonomy (NCBI): domain Bacteria; kingdom Pseudomonadati; phylum Pseudomonadota; class Alphaproteobacteria; order Hyphomicrobiales; family Phyllobacteriaceae; genus Mesorhizobium; species Mesorhizobium sp. B1-1-5. Next base: position 19,324 of record NZ_VFWS01000079.1, read on the forward strand.
ATTGTCGATGCCACAAGGCGGCTGATCCGCAGTCCAACCGTGACCTTCCGCGCCAGCGAGATCGGCGAGGAACAGTTCGGGCTCAATCTGCCGAACAAGGCCCTCATCACCATTCTTGCCAAGGCGGTTTCAGCTCATCATGGCATTCACTGGCTGAAATCCACTGTCGAGTCATGGCGCCTGGACGCCGATCGGGCCCATGCCCGGCTGGCCGACGGCAGCGAAATCTCTGCATCGCTTGCTGTCGCCGCCGACGGGCGCCTGTCGCTGGCGCGGGAAGCCGCCGGCATTCGCGCCTTTGCGCGCCCCTATCCGCAGTCGGCGCTTGTGCTCAATTTCGGCCATCGCAGCGAGCACGGCTTCGTTTCAACCGAGTTCCATACCGAGACAGGGCCGTTCACGCAGGTGCCGCTGCCCGGCAGGCGCTCGAGCCTTGTGTGGGTGGTGAGGCCGGAGACCGCGCGGGAGCTTGCCGCGCTCGACGATGCAACCTTGTCGGGGCGTGTCGAGGAGCAGATGCAGTCGATGCTTGGCCGGGTCTCGGTCGAGCCGGGCCGGCAGGTCTATCCTTTGTCGGCGGCCTCGCCCGGCCGCTTCGCGCAAAACCGCGTGGCGCTGGTCGGCGAGGCAGCGCATGTGTTTCCGCCGATCGGCGCCCAAGGCCTCAATCTGGGTATCAGGGATATCGACGATCTGATTGGAATCGCGAGTGAAAACAGCAATGATCCAGGATCGCGCCGAAGCCTCGCCGCCTATGACACGAGGCGCCGGCCCGACATTTGGGCGCGCAGCGGCGCGGTGAACCTGCTCAACATGTCGCTCTTGTCCGACATGCTGCCGGCGCAGCTGGCGCGCAGCGCCGGCCTTAGTGCGCTTGGCGGCTTCGCGCCGCTGCGCGCCTTCTTCATGCGCGAGGGGCTGCGGCCGGGCAGCGGCTTTCGCGCCATTGCCGGCGGCCTAAGGAAAGAGGTCGGCCGGTAGTATTCCAAGGTTGATGACGTCGGACTTTTTTCGCTCAGGCGGGAAAACTCCCGCGCGGGCTAACCCGTTGCTTCAGCCAAGATCAAGGACTCGGCTATTGAACTGCGGCCTCGTCTGCGCCAAATAGGCACCAGCCGAAAGTCGAGGTCGATTTTTGGCCGCGTGACGTGTAAATTCAAGGCCTTAGGCGCCTTGTGCGCAGCCACGACAGGCGCCTCGGAACCTAAGTGGTGAACGTGATGAAAACGGCCAAGTTCTCGATCGGGCAAGTGGTTCGCCACAGGCTGTTTCCATTCCGCGGAGTGATCTTCGACGTCGATCCCGAATTCGCCAACACTGAGGAATGGTACGAGGCTATTCCCGCCGACGTGCGTCCGCGCAAGGACCAGCCTTTCTACCATCTTCTGGCGGAAAATTCAGAGACTGAGTACATCGCCTATGTATCCGAGCAGAACCTGCTCGAGGACCGGTCGGGCGAGCCGGTGCGGCATCCGCAGATCGGCGAGATGTTCGACAAGCTGCCGGACGGCCGCTACGAGCCGAAGCGCCAGTCGAAGCACTGAAGCGCTAACGAACGTCGCCCAGGGCGCGCGGCGCGGGGCAATAAAAAAGCGGGGCATTTGCCCCGCTTTTTGTTTCCGAGAAATGCGCTTGCGCGATCAGTTCGCGGTCTTGGCCTTGTCCTGCTCGTCCTTGAGCTTCTTGGCGAAGTCCTGATTGTTCTTGGCGACGAAGTCCTGCAGCTTCTTCTGCCGGTCCTCGATGTCCGACTGCTGCAGCGGCGGGCCGTCATACGCGCCGCTGAAGCCGGTGAGCGCGATCTTGATCGGGTTCGGCTGGTTCTGGAAGTTGATCGAGGTGAGCGTGATGCCCTGCCCCTTCTTGAAGGAAGCGACGAGCTGGTCGCTCAGCGGCACTTCCGCCACGCAACGATCCGGGAAGCAGATCACATAGTCGAGCTTCTGCGCCTTGCCGGCATCGATCTGCAGCGCAATTCCGGGAGGCACGAGGCGGCCGGTCGGCACCGTGACCTGGAAGACCTTGCGGTTCACCTTGCCCTTGAGTTCGATCAGGCTAACGCCGGTGACGAGCTGGCCGTTGCCGGCCGTGACGATGTTCTGCACATTGCAAATGTCAACGTCTTCCTGCTTGGTGCAGGCCTTGAACCAGCCCTGCGGGATCTGCGGCTGCTGTTGGGCCGAGGCGGTGAAAAGCCCGGCGCCCAGAACGCCGACCACGCCTGCGGCCAGCACCGAAAGGCGGTACGCGTTGATCGTCATATGGTGCACTTTCCTCTCAAATGATCCCGGGGACCGGCTTCTTCGTGCCGTGTGGTCCAGCTACCTGTTGCCCAAATGAGGCAACAGGATGACTTCGGAGCGCGTGTTACACTGCCAGCGACATCGAATCCAGCCCGGTTTCCGCGATTTCTTCGCGGTTTGATGTCCCAGGGCGGGGCATCGATCGGCGCTGGAGCGGCTGAGCCCGATTCCCATTGGCGCGCCGATTCAATCGGATAGCGAAATGCTCTAGGGTGCATGGCGAATCACAAAGCCGTCCGGCAAGGAGACGGTCATGGACCGCGTTCTCGTCCGGCTGATCGCCGCGACCTCGTTTCTGGCTCTTTCGCTCCTTCCGGCACAGTCGGAGCCGAAGCACGGCTTAGCCATGCAAGGCGAGCCGGCGCTGCCGCCCGATTATGAGCATTTCGACTACGTCAATCCAGTCGCGCCGAAAGGCGGCAGCGTCACCTATTGCGTCGTCGGCTCCTTCGACAACCTCAATCCCTTTATCCTGAAAAGCCTGCGCACCACGGCGCGCGGGATGATCGATACAGTTTACGGCAATCTCGTCTTCGAGCCATTGATGCAGCGCAACTATGACGAGCCCTTCAGCCTCTACGGACTGCTTGCCGACAGCGCCGACATGGATCCGGATCGCAAGAGCATCGAGTTTCATCTGAACCCGAACGCGAAATGGTCGGACGGCCAGCCGGTGACGCCGGAGGACGTGCTGTTCACCTACGACGTCTTCGCCGCGAAGGGCCGCCCGCCCTATAGCGACCGCATGAGCATGATCGCCAAGCTGGAGAAGACCGGCGATCACAGCGTGAAGTTCACCTTCAACGACAAGGCTAACCGCGAATTTCCGCTGATCGTCGCGCTGACGCCGATCGTCCCCAAGCACGCCTTCGACAAGGACACGTTCGACAAGACCACGCTGAAACCGCTGATCGGCAGCGGGCCCTACACCGTGGACAAGGTGCTGCCGGGGCAGCGTATCGTCTTCAAGCGGAATCCGGATTACTGGGGCAAAGACATTCCGTCGAAGCGCGGCTTCGACAATTTCGACCAGGTCACGATCGAGTATTTTCTCAACGCCAACGCCAAGACGGAAGCGTTCAAGAAAGGAATTTGCGCTCTCGATGACGAGACCGATCCGGTCAAGCGTGAGCGCGACATCGACTTTCCAGCCTTCCGAAAGGGGGATGTGAGGGAAGAATATTTCAACACCGGCATTCCCCCGGTTGTGACCGGCTTTCTGTTCAACACCCGGCTGCCCAAGTTCGCCGATCCCGTCGTCCGCCGCGCGCTCGGCATGCTCTACGATTTCGAATGGACGAACAAGAATCTGTTCGGCGGCAAGTTCAACCGCACCATGAGCTATTGGCAGAATTCCGAGTTGTCGGCGCTCGGTCACCCTGCGGACGATCGCGAAAAGGCGCTGCTTGCCCCCTACCCCGACCGCGTGCCGCCCGACGTGATGGACGGCACTTGGCGCCCACCCGTGACGGATGGTTCAGGCCAGGACCGCAAGGTGCTCAAAACCGCCTTCGAATTGCTGAAGAGCGCCGGCTTCCATGTGCAGGACGGCAAGATGCTCGACGCGCAAGGAAACCCCTTCGGCTTCGAGATCCTAACCTCGTCGCAAGACGAAGAGCGGCTGGCGGCCGTCTACCAGCGCACGCTGGAAAAGATCGGTATCGACGTCGGCATCCGCACCCTCGACGGCG